>NZ_QRTA01000013.1:0-59088 GCF_003457875.1 Collinsella sp. AF28-5AC
GAGCGGGGGCTCCTATCTTTTTAGTGCCCTCGGATTGGGTCATAGTGTCTGTCGTTGACAAAGCATCGGCGTTCCCTTGGCTGTTGGATGTAGTCGTTGGGGACGTTCTTAAATGACTAGTTGAAAGGGACACTCTTGCCGGCACTTGGGGACAGTCCCTAAGTGCCGGCAGATTGGGACACTCCTTTGCAAGGTGGCGCTGAAGACCGTCCCCAACGACCAGTCGTTTAAGAACGTCCCCAACGACTAGCTCGGGAACCTGATCCTAATGCACTAGTTTCTGTCGAGTCGGTGCTTCTTGCGGGTTGCCCGTATAATGGTTTGCGTATGAACCGCAACCAAGGAGTTCCAGTTTATGGACCAGAGCCTTTTTAAATTCGACCTGATCGCCGAGGATCCGACGACGCATGCGCGTGCCGGCGTGCTGCACACCCCGCACGGCGACATCGAGACGCCGATCTTTATGCCCGTGGGCACCAAGGCAAACGTCAAGGGCATCCCCACCGAGACCGTCAAACAGCTCGGCGCCCAGATCGTGCTTGCCAACACCTATCATCTGTCCATGCGTCCCGGCGAGGACACTATCGCCGAGCTGGGCGGCCTGCACAAGTTTATGAACTGGCACGGTCCTATCCTCACCGACTCGGGCGGTTTCCAGGTGTTCAGCCACAACGACGCCGTCAAGCTCACCGACGAGGGCGTGCGCTTTATCGTCAACGACTACGACGGCCGCCACGTGTTCTGGACGCCCGAGGACAACATGGAAATCGCCATGAAGCTCGGCTCCGACATCTGCATGCAGCTGGACCAGTGCCCGGGCTATCCCGCCACGCGCGCCTACGTTGAGCGCGCGGTGGAGCTGTCGAGCATGTGGGCCGAGCGCTGCTACAAGGCTCACACCCGCGATGACCAGGCGCTCTTTGGCATCGTCCAGGGCGGCATGCATCTGGATCTGCGCCTGCGCTCTCTGCGCCATCTGGAGGAGTGCGGCGACTTCCCCGGTTACGGCATCGGCGGCTACTCGGTGGGCGAGGACCACGAGACCATGTTCGAGACCCTGGTGCCGCTTGTGAGCGAGTACATGCCCAAGCACAAGCCGCGCTACCTGATGGGCGTCGGCAACCCGACGACGCTCGTGCGCGGCGTGGGCGTGGGCATCGATATGTTCGACTGCGTGCTGCCGACGCGCACCGGCCGCATGGGCACGGCATTCTCCAGTGAAGGTCGCCTTAACTTCCGCAACGCGCGTTTTGCGCACGACGACGGCCCCATCGACCCCACCTGCACCTGCCCGGTGTGCACGGGCGGCTACAGCCGCGCGCTCATTCGCCACATGGTCACGCAGAAGGAGATGCTCGGCGGCATCCTGCTTTCGATGCACAACATCTACTACCTGCTCAACCTTATGCAGCGTGCTCGCCAGGCCATTATCGAGGGTCGCTATGGTGCATTCGTGAGCGATTGGATGAATAGCCCTGCCGCGGTGGATTACTAAGGGCGGCGCGGGCGCTTGCAGGCACTCGCGCGATGTCGAGACCGCGTGCCAATCGACCGCGCGCAGCCGTCGCCGGGCATCGCATTCGCCGGCGTCGGTTGCGCGACCGCTAACCGATAGCTTGCAAGCACTTGATACATCGTGGGTACCATACCGAATAGTTGATGTTCGGGCGGGTGTTTGGCGCATGGCGTCGACCCCGCCCGTTTTTCTTTTTCTCGATAGGAGTACCCATGATTAAGAACGAGAATGTCGAGGGCGAGCCTTCCTACGACGAGACGTACCGCCGCGGCCCCGTGGTCATGCGCGGCCCGATGATTCCTAAGGACAATACGTACGCTAACCTGCTGGCGCCCGAGGAGTCGACCGACTGGTTGCATGCCGATCCGTGGCGCGTACTGCGCATCCAGGCCGAGTTTGTCGACGGCTTTGGCGCGCTTGCCGAGCTCGGACCTGCGGTGACCATCTTCGGTAGCGCCCGCACGCCCAAGACCGATACGCTCTACAAGGCGGCGCGCACCGTCGGGCGTAAGATTGCCCAGCGCGGCGTGGCGGTTATCACCGGTGGCGGCCCCGGCATCATGGAAGCGGCCAACAAGGGAGCGGCGAGCGTCAACGGCAAGTCAGTTGGTTTGGGCATTGAGCTGCCGCACGAGCAGGGGCTCAACAAATACGTGAACCTCGGTATGGACTTCCGCTACTTCTTTGTGCGCAAGACCATGTTCGTCAAATACAGCTCGGGCGCTATTGTGTTTCCCGGCGGGTTTGGCACGCTCGACGAGATGTTTGAGGTGCTCACGCTGGTGCAAACGCACAAGGTCAAGCGCATGCCGCTTGTGCTGGTAGGCAGCGAGTACTGGCAGGGCCTATTCGACTGGCTTAACGGTCCGGTGATGGACGCCGGTATGATCAGCCCGCTCGATCCGGAGCTGGTGCACATCACCGACGACCTCAACGAGGCCGTCGACATCGCCCTGAGCGGGCTGATGTAGAGTAGCTAAAATGGGACGGGGCTAAAAAGACTGGTCTGAAACGTTTGATATCAGTCTTTTTTGCCCCGTCCCAAATGAACTGCTTCTAAGTTGCGGTGGAATAGGGATTGATTTGCGGCTGATAAGCCAAAAACAGTCCCTATTTCACCGCAACTGATGTGGGCGTCCCTAGTGAGTTGGCTGGTAGCGGGGGCAGTAGCTGATGGCGATGGCATCGACGCCTACGTGGGTGGCGATGGTGCAGCCGATGGGGCCGGTGCCGGCGTCTACGTAGTCCTGGCCCGCGAGCGCCTCGTTGACAAGTTCCTGCTCCTCAGCGGCGCCGGTCGTGAGTACGCGCACGCTGGAGCCCGGGTGCTCGTCCAAAAACGTGAGGCAGTCTGCCATGGTGTTGGCAACGATGCGCTTGGCGCCGCGGCCCTTTTTGATGGCCTTGATCTCGCCCGACTGCCACTCCGGCGAAACGGCCAGGCGAATGTTGAGCATCTGCGTCAGCTGGCCGGCGAGCTTGGGGGCGCGGCCGTTTTTGACTAGGTTCTCGAGCGTGCGGGGAATCAGCAGCAGGTGGGCGTCGGGCAGCGTCGCGCGGATCTGCGCCTCGGTCTCGTCCAAGCTGCGGCCGTCCTCGCGCATGGCCAGCGCGTACTCCACCAGCAAGCCCTCGGCGCCCGAGCCGGTGCGCGAATCGATGCAGCGCACGTCGAGCTCGTGGGTCTCGGCGACCAGGCATGCGTTGGAATAGCAGGCGGACCACTCGCTGCACAGCGAGATAAAGATCGCGCTGTCGTGGCCATCGGCGCGCACGCGGTCAAACAGCGCCTTGAACTCGCCGGCGCTCGGCTGCGAGGTGTGCGGCAGCTGCTCAGAGCCGGCCATGCGCGCGACGTATTCCTCGGCAGTAATCTGCACCTGGTCGAGCAGGTCCTCGCCCTCGATAATCACATGCAGCGGAATCACGTAAATACCGAGCTCTTGGGCGCGGGCGGGGGAGATGTCCGACGTGGAGTCGGTTATGATGGCAAAAGACATAATTGCACCTTTCGATGGGGCGCCACGGCGCCGCCGATTGAGAGCAAAGTGCGACAAGTATAGTGGAGTTGCTCTACATTGCTAGGTTCAATTGTTGAATAGTCAACAGTTTGAAGTGTCGGTGTGGAAATCGTCAACTGGGGAAGAGGAATGCCGATGGAGGCGTTGGAGATATGCAGGCGGCCGGTCGTGCTGTTCGATTTTGACGGCACGGTGGCAGATACGGGCCGGGCGGTGATGACCTCGACACGCAAAACGTTGGCCGCGCGCGGGTTTTCGGAGGCGCAGATGGGTGACCTGCGCCGCATGATCGGGCCGCCCCTGTGGAAGAGCTTCCACGACTTTTACGACTTTACGCGCGAGGAGTCGCTCGTGGTGGCCGACGAGTACCGTGCCTATTTTGACGAGCTGGGTCCGGAGGAGTATCCCGTGTTCGACGGAATCCCCGAGCTGCTCGATGGCTTGGCGGCGCAGGGTCATCGCATGGCCGTCGCGACATCGCGTATGGAGGCAAAGTGCATTGACATGGTGCATGAGCTGGGTCTTTCTCAGTTCGAAGCCGTGGTTGGCATGAATCCTCCGCAGGGGCGCGAGACCAAGGCCGATTCGGTTCGCGACGCGTTGACGGCCTTGGGTGCGGCCGCGGACGAGGCCGTGATGATCGGCGATCGCTTTAACGACGTCGAGGGCGCGCACGCGATGGGCGTGCCGTGCATCGGCATCTATTCGGGCGCGGCGGCGCCGGGTGAGCATGAAGCGACGGGTGCCGATGCGGTGGTGCACTCGGTGGCTGAGCTTGCTAAACTTTTCTCTATCTAGGAACTAAATGTGAGGGGCGGGTACGCTTGCCGCTCATTGGTAAGGAGGTCGTCCATGAATCAGGTGGAGCAGAGCGTCGCCGAGTATGTCGACGAGGTCTGGGAGGATGTCGTCGCCGATATCGAGCAGCTGGTGAGTTATCCGTCCGTGGCAGTTTCTGCCGATGCGGAGCCCGGCGCGCCGTTTGGCCGCCCGGTCCGTGATGCGCTCGATTGCGCGCTCGGCATTGCGCAAAAGCTCGGCTACCAGACGAGCGACGACGAGGGCTATGTGGGCATTGCCGATATCCCGGGCTGCGGCGACAAGCAACTCGCGACCATTTGCCATGTGGACGTGGTGCCCGCCGGCCCCGGCTGGAACACCGACCCGTTTGCGATGGAGCGTCGCGAGGGCTGGCTGCTCGGCCGCGGCGTTATCGACGACAAGGGTCCTGCCGTGCTGTCGCTCTACGCCGGCGCCTATCTGCTCAAGCACGGCATTACCCCGCGCTACACTTTCCGCGCGCTGCTGGGCTGCGATGAGGAAGTGGGCATGTCCGACGTTCACCATTATCTGGAGAACCACGCAGACCCCGACTTTTTGTTTACGCCCGATGCCGAGTTCCCGGTCTGCAATGCCGAGAAGGGCCAGTTTGGGGCGACGTTTGTGAGCTCCAAGATCGACGGCGGGCGCATTGTGTCCTGGAGCGGTGCCGAGGCGAGCAACGCTATTCCGTCGCAGTCCATCTGCGAGCTCGCGATTGCCGCCGATGAGCTGCCGGCGCCCGTTGAGAACGCCGACCGCCTGGAGATCACGGCGCTTGATAACGGGCATGCGCAGATTTTCGCCCACGGTATTGGCGGCCACGCTTCGATGCCTGAGGGCACCATCAACGCCGTCGGCCTCATCGTGGCGTATCTGCGCGAGGCCGAAGACGCGTTTGGTGCACGCGATGAGCGCCTGCTGACGCCTGCCGAGCACGAATTCGTCAAGTTCCTGGCCTTTGTGCATGCGGATGCCTATGGCCGCGGCCTGGGTATCGATGCGACGAGTCCGGCGTTTGGCCCGCTTACCTGCAACGCTGGCGTCATCCGCGTGGCGGATGGCCATATCGAGCAGGTCATCGACGTGCGCTTCCCCGACAGCACGAGTGCCGATACCATCCGCGAGCAGCTCGAGCCGCTCGTGGGCCGTTTTGGCGTGACGTGCCAGCTGGGTCGCGCGAAGGTGCCGTTCTCGGTATCTGCCGACGATCCGGCCGTGAAGGCGCTTATTGATACCTATAACGAGTTTACGGGCAAGCATGCCGAGCCCTTTGCCATGGGCGGCGGCACGTACGCGCGCAACTTTGCCCGCGCCGTATCGTTTGGCCCCGAGGAGACCGGTCTGGAGCTGCCCGCGTGGGGCGGCCAGATGCACGGTCCCAACGAGTGTGCCAACGAGGAACAGCTCAAGCAAGCGCTCAAGATCTATATCGTGGCAATCCTTCGTCTAAACGAACTCGAACTGTAGGGCTTCCCCTATATCCTGCTTGGATACAAGCTTGCATAACGAGCCCGGTGCTTTTGCCCGGGCTTTTTCTGTTGCGGTGGGGTAGTCATTGGGACGTTCCTCTGGTGTAAAAGGCGGGCCATGCTTGGCGGCGGGTTTGTTATCCGTTTGTAAAGGCTGGGCCGCGCTTGCGGTAAGGGTCTATCAGATGCCCGTAATAAAGCGCAGCTGACGCGGGCGCTGCCCGATCGAGACCGTATCTTTCCAAACAGCAAAGCGGGCAGGGTGCCCGCGAGTCGCTTGTATGAAAGGAAGATCATGCTCGATCAGGCTTATTCTCGTCGTCAGTTCCTCGGCCTCGCTGGTGGTCTTGCCAGCTTCGTGGGCCTCGGCCTCGTTGGTTGCGGCGGCACAGGCGCTTCCAACGCCGCCGACAAGGGCAGCGCCGCTGCTGCCGAGTCCGTCTCGGGCGAGGTGACCTACGACGGCGCCTCCTCGTTCCAGGCGCTCCTCGAGGCCGCTGCCGAGAAGTTCATGGATGCCAACCCCGACGTCTCCGTCTCCGGCTCGGGTAACGGTTCGGGCAAGGGCCTGACCGCCGTCGCCGCCGGCACCGTTACCATCGGTAACTCTGACGTCTTCGCCGAGACCAAGCTCGAGGCCGACCAGGTCAAGAACCTCGTCGACCACGAGGTCGCCGTCGTGGGCATGGGCCCCGTCGTCTCCAAGAACGTCAAGGTCGACGACCTGTCCCTCGAGCAGCTCAAGGGCATCTTCTCCGGCCAGATCACCAACTGGAAGGAGGTCGGCGGCGACGACGCTACCATCGTCGTCCTCAACCGCAAGGCCGGCTCCGGCACCCGCGCCACCTTCGAGGCTGCCGTCTTTGGCGACGAGGCCGTCGACTTTAAGGGCGACGCCGAGCTCGACAAGTCCGGCGACGTCCAGACTCAGATGGGCAGCACCGACAACGCCATCTCCTACCTCGACTTCTCGCACTTCGATGACTCCAAGTTCAACGCCATCAAGGCCGATGGCGTGGAGCCCAAGAGCGCAAACGTCACCGACGACTCCTTTAAGATTTGGGCGACCGAGCACATGTACTGCGCAAAGGACGCCGACGAGGCCACCAAGGCCTTTCTGGAGTTCATGCTTTCCGACGACGTCCAGGGCAAGCTCGTCGAGGAGCAGGGCTTTATTCCCGTCTCTGCCATGAAGGTCGTCAAGGACGCCAGCGGCAAGGTCTCTGCTAAATAAGCAATCGCCCCGGAAAGGTTTGTAATGGCAAAACAGCTGCCAAAGCGCGACCTTGAGAACGTGGGCCTGGGCGTCACGGGCGCGTGCGTTGCGCTCGTGACGCTTGTCGTTGCCGCGCTCATCTTTATGGTCGCCCAAAAGGGCCTTTCGGCTTTTGTTAAGGACGGCGTCTCGATCGTTGAGTTCTTCACCGGCACCAAGTGGGACCTGGCCAACACAGCCGAAAACGGCCTGCCCTATACCGGCGCCCTGCCCCTGATCGTCACCTCGTTTGCGGTCATGGTGCTCTCCACGCTCATCGCGCTGCCCATCGCCATCGGCTCTGCCATCTTTGCGGTCGAGATCCAGCCTAAGTTTGGCTCCAAGGTCTTTCAGCCGCTTATTGAGCTTTTGACCGGCATTCCCTCGGTCGTCTTTGGCCTGATTGGCTTTCACGTGGTCGTCGGTCTTATGAAGAGCGTTTTCCACGTAAGCACGGGTCTGGGCATCTTGCCCGGCGCCATCGTACTGGCGGTCATGATTCTGCCGACGATGACTACGCTTTCGGTCGACGGCCTGCGCGCCGTGCCCGATAGCTACCGTCAGGGCTCGCTCGCGCTGGGCTATACCCGCTGGCAGACCATCTGGCACGTGGTGCTCAAGTCCGCCATGCAGTCGCTCATGACCGCGGTCATCCTTGGTATGACCCGCGCCTTTGGCGAGACGCTCGCCGTGCGTATGGTCATCGGCGGCATCGAGGCCATGCCGACGTCGCTGCTGTCGCCGGCGTCCACCATCACCACCACGCTCACCACGTCTATGGCGGTCTATGCCGAGGGCTCGGCCCAAGACGATGTTCTGTGGGCGCTCGGTCTGCTGCTGATGGGCATGAGCCTCATCTTCATCTTGATCATCCACCTTATCGGCCGCAAGGGGGCGAAGGCTCGTGGCTAGCACGCGCATCCACATCGACGAGGCGAGACTCGGGCGTGTCCAAAAGCAGGACCGCATCGCCACGGGCGTGCTGACGGCGATTGTCGCCATCGTCATGCTTATCGTCGTCTCCATGGTGGCCTACATCCTGTTCGAGGGTATCTCGACGCTGTTCCAGCCGGGCTTTCTCACGCAGCCCGCACGCGCCAACGGAACGCAGGGCGGCGTGCTCTACCAGCTGTTCGACTCGTTCTATCTGCTGCTGATCACCCTGATCATCTCGGTGCCCATCAGCCTGGGCGGCGCGGTCTTTTTGGTTGAGTACGCGCCCGATGGGCCTATTCGCGACATCGCCTCGACCGCCATCGAGACGCTGTCCTCGCTGCCCTCCATTGTCGTAGGCATGTTCGGCTTTCTGGTGTTCTCGGTGCAGCTGGGCTGGAAGTACTCCATCATCTCCGGCGCCGTCGCGCTCACCATGTTCAACATCCCCATCCTAGTGCGCGTGATTCAGCAGGCGCTCGAGGACGTGCCGCAGGCCCAGCGCGATGCATGCCTGGCCATGGGCCTCACTCGCTGGGAGGCCACACTGCACATCCTGATTCCCGAGGCCATGCCCGCCATCGTGACCGGCATCGTGCTTTCGGCCGGCCGCGTGTTTGGCGAGGCCGCGGCGCTGCTCTTTACCTCGGGCATGAGCTCGCCGGTTCGCCTGAACTTCTTGAGTTTTAACCTGTCGAGCCCCACCTCCGCCTGGAACGTGTTCCGTCCCGGCGAGTCGCTGGCCGTGCACATCTACAAGATCTATGGCGAGGGCAGCCCCGAGGCCCAGCAGATCGTCTGGGGCATCGCGGCACTGCTGATGATTTGCGTGCTGCTGTTTAACGTAGTCGCCCGTATCGTGGGCAAGCAACTGGCAAGGAAGATGACGGCCGAATGAGCGAGATGAACACAACGCCCGCAACCGAGGCGGCATCGTCCGACACCCAGGACTTTTTGTCGAGCGTGGGGGAGAGCGAGAAACGTGTTCGCGTGAGCGGCAAGGCCGTGAGCGACGAGGTCGTGGTCTCCACCAAGGACGTCAACGTGTACTATGGCGACCACCATGCGCTGCACGATGCGTCGCTCGACTTTCACAAGGGCGAGATCACGGCGCTCATCGGGCCTTCGGGCTGCGGCAAGTCGACCTTTTTGCGCAGCCTCAACCTTATGAATCGCGAGATTCGCGGCTGTCGCGTGGAGGGCGAGATCAACTACCGCGGCCGCAACGTGAACACCAAGACCGAGAACACCTACGAGCTGCGTCGGTCCATTGGCATGGTGTTCCAGCAGCCAAACCCGTTCCGCAAGTCCATTCGCGACAACATTACGTTTGCGCCCAAGCGCCACGGCATCACCGACCGCGACGAGCTCGACCGCATGGTCGAGGAGAGCTTGCGTGGCGCCGCGCTGTGGGACGAGGTCAAGGACAAGCTCGACAAGAGCGCCTACGCGCTTTCGGGCGGTCAGCAGCAGCGCCTGTGCATCGCGCGCACGCTGGCGCTCAACCCCGATGTGATCCTGTTTGACGAACCCTGCTCGGCGCTCGACCCCATCTCGACGTTGGCGATCGAGGACCTCATGTCGTCGATTGTGGCCGACCGCGCCATCGTCATCGTGACGCACAACATGGAGCAGGCGTCGCGTGTGTCCAACCGCACGGCGTTCTTCTACATGGGCGATATGGTCGAGTACGACGAGACCGACGAGATTTTCCAACGGCCCAAGGATAAGCGGCTGAATGATTACCTCACCGGCATGTTCTCCTAGTCCGGGACATGCTTGAGGCCCGCGGCGGCCACGGTTGTCACGGGACTGATTGGAGAGACGGGTCATCTCTTTTGGGAGATGGCCCGCCTTTTTGCTCTGCGACCGAAACGACCGCCACAAAGGGGACAGGCGCCTTCGTGGTGGTTTGGGGTGGGGCTCGCTGCTATCATGGACAACGTTGAATTTCTACGAAGGAGCAGGGCATATGGCGATTCTTTTGGGATGCGATTCCGTCAGCCTAGAGTTTCCCACCAAGCATATTTTCGATAGCGTGACGCTCGGCGTGGGCGAGGGCGACCGCATTGGTATTGTCGGCAAAAACGGCGACGGCAAGTCGACGCTGCTGAGCGTGCTCGCCGGCACGCTGGAGCCCGATGACGGGCGCGTGACGCACCGTCGCGGCACCACGATCGGTCTGCTCGGCCAAAAGGACAACCTGGTCGATACCGACACCGTGCATCATGCCGTCGTGGGCGACACGCCCGAGTATGAGTGGGCGTCGAGTCCGCGTACGCGCCAGATTCTGGCTGGCCTTATTAGCGATGTGCCCTGGGAGGGCACGGTGGGCGAGCTTTCGGGCGGCCAGCGCCGTCGCGTGGACCTCGCGCGCCTGCTGATCGACGACTATGACGTGCTCATGCTCGACGAGCCCACCAATCACCTGGACATGCGCACTATCAACTGGCTCGCGCGTCACTTAAAGGCCCGCTGGCAGCGCGGCCAGGGCGCGATGCTCGTGGTCACGCACGACCGCTGGTTCTTGGACGAGGTCTGCACCAGTATGTGGGAGGTCCACGACGGCCAGGTCGATCCCTTCGAGGGCGGCTACTCCGCATATATCCTGCAGCGCGTGGAGCGCGACCGCATGGCCGCGGTTACCGAGGAGCGTCGTCGCAACATGGCGCGCAAGGAGCTCGCGTGGCTGAGCCGCGGTGCCCAGGCGCGCTCCACCAAGCCCAAGTTTCGCGTGGATGCCGCCCGCGAGCTCATCGCCGACGTGCCGCCCGTGCGTGACGAGCTGGAGCTCAAGCGCCTAGCCGTGAGCCGCCTGGGCAAGCAGGTTATCGATGTGGTCGACGTGGACGCTGGCTATGCGGATACCGATGGCGCGCCCAAGCAGGTGCTCTCTGACGTGACCTGGCTCATTGGTGCGGGCGACCGCTATGGTCTTTTGGGTGAGAATGGCGCTGGCAAGTCGACGCTGCTCGATGTGATCCAGGGTAAAATTGCGCCCACGCGCGGCCGCGTGAAGATTGGCCAGACGGTACGCTTTGGCGTGCTGTCGCAGCAGCTCGAGGAGCTCGAGCCCTATATGGGCGACACGATCCGCGAGGTGCTCAGCAACTATAAGAAGTACTACGTCATCGACGGCAAGGAGACTTCGCCCGAGAAGCTCTGCGAGCGTCTGGGCTTTACGACGCAGCAGCTCTGGAGCCGCATCGGCGATCTTTCGGGCGGTCAGCGCCGTCGCCTGTCGCTGCTGCTGACGATCCTGGACGAGCCCAACGTGCTCATCCTGGACGAGCCGGGCAACGATCTGGATACCGACATGCTCGCGATTGTCGAGGATCTGCTCGACGGTTGGCCCGGCACGCTGATCCTGGTGACGCACGACCGCTTCTTGATGGAGCGCGTGACCGACCAGCAGTGGGCGCTGCTCGACGGCCACCTGACGCATATGCCCGGCGGCGTGGACCAGTATCTGCGCCTGTGCAACGCCACCGCCGAGGGCGAGCCCGTGGGTGCGCCGAGCGCCAAGACCGGCACGTTCGACACCGGCGCCGCAGCGGTTGCAGCCGAAAAGCCCAAGTCGAGCGGCCAGCCCAACGGACTTTCCAATGCCGAGCGCCAGAAGCTCCGCCGCGAGGTGAGTTCGCTCGAGCGCAAGATGGAGACGCAGCGCGCCCGCGTTGAGGAGGCCGAGGCAGCAATGGCCCAAGTCGATCCCACCAACTACACGGCGCTCGGCGAGCAGCAGGCAAAGATCGACGAGGCTCACGCCGCCATGGACGAGCTGGAGATGGCGTGGCTCGAGGCGAGCGAAAAGCTCGAGGGCGAGGAGTAGACGAGGATGATCAAAGCCGCGTTTTTCGATATCGACGGCACGCTGCTGAGCTTTAAGACCCACCGGATTCCGGCGTCGGCGCAGCAGGTGCTCGACAGCTTTCACGAGCAGGGGATCGCATGCGTGATCGCCACGGGTCGCCCGACCTACCAGATGCCGGACTGGCTGTTCGACCTGGGCTGGGATGCGTACATTACGCTCTCGGGTCAGCACTGTTTTGATGCCGAGGGGGTTTACCGCAGCTGTCCGATCGATCCGGACGACGTTGCGGTGATTGTGGACCAGGTGGCGCAGGGGCGCTACGACTCGCTGTGCATGCAGGGCGAGAACTCGTTTGTGAACCGCCTGTCCGAGCGCGTGGTGACGGCTGGCAGCAACGCGGGAATCGTCTACCACGAGGAGCCGTTTGAGCACGCCTTTGACGCACCGGTCTACCAGTTTTGCGCCTTTGTGGACCCGGCCGACGAACATATCGTGACCGACGCCGTGTCGCATTCGCTCACCACGCGCTGGTGCGACCTGTTCTGCGACATTATTCCCGCTAACGGCGGCAAGGACCTGGGCGTGGCGGCGACGCTCGAGCGCCTGGGCATCGACGCGAGTGAAGCGATTGCCTTTGGCGACGGCGAGAACGACCTGTCGATGTTCTCGGCCGTGGGCACAAGTGTGGCCATGGGCAACGCGCAGGATACCGTGAAGGCCGCGGCGACCTACGTAACGACCGCCGTGGACGATGACGGCATCTACAACGCCGCGAAGCACTTTGGATTGATGTAACTGTGGATCGGCACCCGGCGCCTGGGGACACTCCTTGCGGGGCGTCCCCATTTTGTTTTCGTCCCGCACGTTTTGTGAAACACGGCTAACTTTTAGGCAAAGTAGTAAGACATGGGCAACTTTTGCGGTAAAGTAAGCTGTGAAAAGTATCCAAAGGCTAACTAGCAATCATCGCGAAAGGCGGCCCATGGCCCTACGTGAATCCGGAGAAGACTATCTCGAATCGATCTACGTTCTGTCGGAACGTCAGGGCATCGTGCGCTCGATCGACGTTGCGGAGTACCTCGGCGTAACCAAGGCGAGCGTTTCCAAGGCCATGGCGACGCTGGAAAGCAACGGCTATGTCGAAATGGGCAAACGAGATGTTCATCTGACAGAGCGCGGTCTGGAGGTCGCGCGCCAAATGTGGGAGCGCCACTGCTTTTTCGTGGGGCTTTTGGAGGATGCAGGCGTATCGGCCGAGGTGGCGTCGCAAGAGGGCTGCCACATGGAGCACTGCCTGAGCGAGGAAAGCTTCGAGAAACTGAGTGCGATGCTGAACCGGGGCGAGGCGACGGGCCAAGCGGCGGAATCCTAACGAACCCCCAGTAGCGCGGAGTTCGCGCAAAGCGCGAACCAGCGACCGGGACCAGCGGCCCTTTCGGCCAAGTCCATTTCAGCAAAGGAACCCTGCCAGCAAGCGATGCCCAAGAACTGCCAGCTACGTCACCGCAGGCCGGGGCCGGGCTTGGTTTTGAAAACACTCCGCAGCGCGAGGCCCGTCTTTCCGTTGCTCCGCAGGAGCAGGAAAGGCGGGCCTCATGCGCGAGGACGTTTTCAAAACCAAGCCCGGCCCCGGCCGGAGGGACCACGAGTGCTACAGGTTCTTGACACCCATCGCGCGCATGGCGTTCAGGATGGCGATGATCGCCACGCCTACGTCGCCGAACACGGCAAGCCACATGTTGGCGATGCCGAGCGCTGCCAGCACCAAAATCAGCAGCTTAATGCCCAGCGCAAAGATGATGTTCTGCCAAACAATCGACATGGTCTTGCGCGCCACGCGGATCGCGCGGGAGATGTTGGACGGTTTGTCGTCCATGAGCACCACGTCGGCGGCCTCAATCGCGGCGTCGGAACCCATAGCGCCCATGGCAATGCCAACGTCTGCGCGGGTGAGCACGGGCGCATCGTTGATGCCGTCGCCGACAAAGGCGAGCTTGCCCTTGCCCGATTCGGCTGCCAGCAATGCCTCGACGCGCTCGACCTTGTCGCCCGGCAGCAGCTGCGCGTGGAACTCGTCGAGCCCCAGCTGCTTGGCCACCGCAGCAGCCACTTCCTCGCGGTCGCCCGTGAGCATGACGGTGCGCTTGACGCCGGCGGCGTGCAGGTCGCGAATCGTTTGCTCAGCATCGGCCTTGACGGTGTCTGCAATCACGATGTGGCCGGCGTACACGCCGTCAACGAGCACATGCAGAATCGTTCCGACGACCTCGCAATCGGGCGCTTCGACTCCGGCCGCGGCGAGCATCTTTGCGTTGCCAACGACGACGTGCTTGCCGTCGATGGTTGCCGTCACGCCATGGCCCGCGTCGTTGGTGGAGTCGCTTACGCGCTTGGGGTCGACCTCGCCCTGGTAGGCGACACGTACGGACTGCGCGATGGGGTGATCGGAGAACGACTCAGCAAGGGCTGCGACTTCGAGCAACGACTGCTCGGTATAGCCGGCCTCGGGGTGTACCGCGACCACCGAGAACGTGCCGTTGGTGAGGGTGCCCGTCTTGTCAAAGACGACGGTGTCCACGTCGGCGAGCGTCTCGAGGTAGTTAGAACCCTTGATGAGAACGCCCAGCTTGGATGCGCCGCCGATGCCGCCAAAGAAACTAAGCGGCACGCTGATCACCAACGCGCACGGGCAGCTGACGACCAAGAAGGTCAGGCCGCGCAGAATCCAGTCGGACCAGGCACCGGTGACCAGGCCACCGCCGAGCGCGAGCACCGCGGCAGCGCCGGTGACGGCGGGCGTGTAGATGCGGGCAAAGCGCGTGATGAAGTTCTCGGTGCGTGCCTTCTTTTCGCTGGCATTCTCCACGAGCTCCAGGACGCGTGCGACGGTGGACTCGCCAAAGGGCTTGGTGGTGCGCACGTGGATGAGCCCCGTCATGTTGATGCAGCCGCTGATGATATCGTCTCCGGTTTTGGCCGGGCGGGGGACCGACTCACCGGTAAGGGCGGCGGTGTCGAGCTGGGTTTCGCCCTCGACGATGACGCCGTCGATAGGCACGCGCTCGCCGGGCTTGACCACGATCACGGTGCCGACGGCGATGTCATCGGGGAAGACCTGTTCGAGTGAGCCGTCGGGTTGCTCGACGTTAGCGTAGTCGGGCGCGATGTCCATCATGGCGCTGATCGACTTGCGGCTCTTGCCCACGGCGTATGCCTGGAACAGCTCGCCGACCTGGTAGAACAGCATGACGGCGGCGCCTTCGGCCATGTGCGGGTCTGTGTCGGGGAAGAGCACCATGGCAAATGCGCCGATGGTTGCGACGGCCATGAGGAAGCTCTCGTCGAAGGCCTTGCCGCGGCGGATGTTATTGAATGCCTTTTGCAGTACGTCGTAGCCGGCAATCAAAAACGGCACGAGGAACAGCACAAAGCTGGCGTAGATGTCGCCCGGGGTGCCGAATGCGGCGGTAAGGGTGCTGAACTCATCGAGGGCGTACACCACGGCAAAAATGCCCAGCGCTACCAGGATGCGGTTGCGCTTATGCTCGAGTGATTCTTTTTTCTTGCGCTTCTTCTTTTTCTTTTTGGGGTCGGCGGTGGCCATGACTCGTATCCTCCCATTTGAATGTATGAACATTCGCTCATATAATTTCGCGAGCAAAGGCCGCAGCAAGCGCGGCCTTGCAGGTTGGCGTAAACCTGGGCTAGAGAATAATCTCGCAGTCCGGCTCGGCGTCGGCCGTAAACTCAACAACGCGGTTGAGCACCTCGTCGAACTCAGCATCATCGGCCTCGAGCGTCAGCTTCTGGGTCATAAAGTTGACGGACACGGATTTGACGCCCTCGAGCTTGGCCAGCTCGTCCTGAAGCTCGCGCGCACAGTTGGCGCAATCGATCTCATCGAGCTTGTACTGCTTTTTCATGGTGGGTTCCTTTCCCGTTTTTGCGGCTTGGGTGCAGGCCGCGCTGGTACCGTGGTTGGCTGCTATTCGCAGATGTGGCTCATGCCCTGGTTGAGCATGGTGTAGACGTGGTCGTCGGCGAGCGAGTATAGGATATTGCGCCCGTCGCGCCGGAATTTAACCAGGTGCGACTGCTTGAGTGTGCGCAGCTGGTGCGACACCGCGGACTGCGAGGTTTCGGTCGCTTCGGCGATGTCTGCCACGCAGAGCTCGCGGCCCATGAGGGCGTAAAGGATCTTGATGCGCGTGGTGTCGCTGAAGACCTTGAACAGGTCGGCGAGGTCGTAGAGAAGCTCCTCGTCGGGAAGGTCCTCGGGCGAGCAGGTGGTGGGGATCGCGGGTTCGGTGGCCTCGATGTCGGGTTTCGTTTCATCAACGCGGATGCTCATTGCAATATCCTTTCATATGAACATGCGCTCATATAACTTGCTTTCGATTATATGAGTGTATGTTCATATGTCAATACAATTTGCGTTAATTTCGATGACTGCTTGCCGCCTCTGCGATTTTCTGTGGGTTGGGAGACATCGACGCAATGCTCGCCAACATATTTCGAGATGTTCGGCTAGCATGCTAAGAAAGCCACCTTGAGAAGCATTAGAACTGTTCATATTTGTACTTTATCGTGTCAAATACCGCGAGAATCAGTTCTTCCTCTACGGGAGTTCCTGCAGAATCAGTTTTATCTAAAGTTATATTGAGCATTGCTGCAGCCAATCTGGCACATCGGTGGCCGAATAAGTCGAAAAATGTAGGTGGACATCCGCAGAGATCGCCTTTAGAAGAGCGAATTCTCAATTAGATCAATAATCGTGTCGTCTTCCGTGCGGTTTTCATCGATTTTTGCGAACATGTCGCATTCCCAAGCCCCATTGATTTCCTCAGCAAGGGCCCCGACGTGTTGCATGTCGTCGGGTTCGGGCACATCGTTGATGCTCGGGTCATCAGCTTGCGGATATTGGCTTGCAATTTCGCGCTTGGCGGCCTCTTCTTCTTTGAGTGTCTCCAGGACGCGGCGACCGTATTCGAAGTAGCGCCGCAAGACAAATTGACGAAGAGTTTCTTGCAGGATGGCGAAGTTATCCGGGAGTCGACCGGGCCATATCTTCTCGCGAATGCGAATCGCTTCCATGACCCGTTTAAAAGCGGACTGTTTGAAAAACGAATGACGATTAACTGTGATAACGGCATATCCCATGTTTCGCAGCGTGTTTCGGCGCTCCTCGTCAATTGATTGCTGCTCGGGTTCGTCGTGGTAAAAGCCGTTGTATTCGATATCGGTCATCGAATTTTCGAGCAGCGCGTCGAGGTAGAAAACCGTCCGTCGCGTTAGGGCGGCGTATCTTTTGGGGACTGGGATTGGATAATCCGTTTTGATAGCGCGTATGGCTAAGCCACCCATTGACTTGGGCATTGTCAGCATCATGACAAACGCCGTTTCGAGTGGGGAGCGACAGCCTTCGTGTACATAAGAAAGTGCCTTAAGTGCTTTATTAGATCCACGATACCCCGGTGCCTCTGAAAAGAAGGCTCTGAGCTCTTCAACGCTGGTTAGGGCTGGGCGCTCGCGATATTGAGTTTCGTCGGACGTTCCAAGCGCGTAGGAGCCGCAGATTTCAAAGTAATACTCAACGAGCTCCGAAAGGTTGAGGTCGGCTGTTGCTTCTAACGCGCACAGCTTGATATCGACGATGTAGACGTTCGGCTCGAGTTCTAGGTAGCTTTCTGCATCAAACGTATAGTGCGTGCAGTGGCAGATGCAGCCCTTGCGGTGCCTTTTGGCATTATTGGAAAACGTCAGCACATGGATACGTTCAGAATCGACATTCTTTCTGTTGAGCCATGCTCGTGCCGCTTCCAGGTCGGACGTGGTCGGCGCAGACACCCTGATCTTTTCCATAGGTATGGGACCGGTCGCGTAGCTTGCGAGCGAGTTGGCTGTTTGGTATACAGCGCGTGCCGTGGTATGTGACAGAATGATTCCCATACGCGCATGATGGCATAGCGGACGCCGCATACGCCCGAAACTTCGGGCAACGGTATTGGGGCGCGGCTTATCTTCTGCGAACGGTGGGTTTTTGAGCTGTCGTATTGAGGGAGCAGCTTTGGCTGGGGAGGTTTCTGCCGGCTGCCCCTTTTTGATGAACTTTAGTTGCGGATTCGTAGCTTCTAAGCGTTTTTGCCGACCGCTCAGATGCCTCACCAACATAATTTGAGTTATTCGGCCTTATCCTATACAAATAGGTGCGATCGCAACGTCCTATTCGAATTGATTCAGGTAGATTTATGGGGCTTGGTTGCGAAATTAAGGCGATTTTAGCTTCGATTGCGGTTCAAGGGGCCTTGACTAGTGGTTCAGCTGGCCGAACAACTCGAAAAATGTAGGTGGGCCAACCTGCCGACTATGTGAAGCACGCGTATTTGCTCGTTTTGATGAAAACTAGGGTGCAGCATAAGGCTGCGCCCTAGTTTACTGCGTGTCGGTGTGCCCAGACGGATTGCGCTGTGCCTGGCAGGCGCTCCCGCAGATGGATCGGTTATTTCGCGAATAGGTTCTTGAGGTTGAACTCGGCCTGAACCGTGCGGAGCATGAGGTCGGTGTCGTCGAGGCCCAGGTGCTGCTCGTTGGCGTCGGCGGCGAGGGTGCCACGGCGGCGCGCCCAGTTCTCGAGCGCGGCGGGCGCGGACTCGCGGGGGAGCGAGCGGACGTCGGCATCCAGGCTGCGGCAGATCTGGCGCGAGTCGATGACGATGATCTTGCCGGCGCGGCGTGCCTCGGCGTAACCGTCCAGGTGGATCTTGAACCAACTGTCTTCGAACGCGGCGTTATGCGCCATGTACGGGTACTTCTTCATAAGTTTGAGCAGCTGCTTCTGCAGTTCCTTGTTCTCGCGGAATGGTTTTTTGCCGTCGATGTCGTCCCAGGTAATGTGATGGATGTTCGATAGCGGCACATCCTCGCCGCGGTAGATGTCGGGCAGGCCGCAGTAGTGTGCCTCGGCGTCATGCGGGACGGCGTCGCTGGTGAGCTCCATGATCTCCCAGCCCACGTTGATGATATAGCCGCGCTCGGGTGCACGGCCGGTGGTCTCGATGTCGATACCGAGCACGGTGCCCTGGATGGGCTTGCGGGCGTAGGCCACGCCGAGCGCGTCGCGGTCGCCGCGGATTTCGCGCATAACGGACGCGGCGGTGCGCTTTTGCATCTTGCCGATGGCGGCGCAGGTGTCGGCATCGGACAGGCCGCGCGAAAGCGTCGCGGGCGTCACGTTGCGCAGGCGTGCCTCGCCAATCTGGTCGCACAGGTCGCGGTTGCGGTCAGCCAGGTCGCGCACGGTGGCAAAGTCGAAGCTGGGGTCGCCCTCGGCGGTAAAGTACTCGGTTTCGAGCACCTTAAGGGCCTCTTCGCCCTTCTGGCGCTCGGACTCCATGGCGCCGTGATCGCCATAGATAAACATGGGAATAAACGGCTGGCGCTCGTATTCGAGTGCTTGTGAAACGTTCATATAACTGCTCCTTGGACGGGCCGCACCGCGCGGCTCGGGTTCATTGAGATGTGGCGAGATGATAGTTTACCATGGGCAACTATTGGCATCCCGCCTAGGACAACTACAATACCCTAGTTGACCGCTAGGACTTTTACAATGCTGCCGAAAGACACGAAAGGTTCCATCCGTCATGGATTTGCTGATTGATATTCTGCTCGACGCCGGCAAGGACACGCTCGCGCTGGTGCCGTTCTTATTGGTGACATATCTGGCCCTCGAGACGCTCGAGCATGTGGCAGGCGAGCACGTCAACGGCGCCATCAAGCGTGCCGGCGCCGCTGGCCCCGTCGTTGGCTCGTTGCTGGGCATGGTGCCGCAGTGCGGCTTTTCGGCCATGGCGGCAACGCTGTACGCCGGTCGTGTCGTGACGCTGGGAACCCTGGTGGCGGTGTTTCTTTCGACCTCCGACGAGATGCTGCCGCTGCTACTTGCCGAGCAGGTTCCCGTGCAGACTATGGCGATGCTTTTGGCTTCGAAAGCGCTGATCGCACTGGTCACGGGCTTTATCGTAGATGCCGCCATTCGCGGTTTGCGTCGCAACGCTCGTGCGCATGCGGCGATTCGTCGTACCGTGCTGGGGACCGCGGTCAATCCGGCGCACGTTAACTGCGCGCACGATGACCACAGCGGCGGTGACATCATCGACGAGGTGGCCGAGGCGGGCGTGAGCGCCGATCACATCCATGAGCTGTGCGAGCGCGACCATTGCGGTTGTGATGACGACGAGGACGAGGACGAGCACGGGCATGGGTACGGTCACGATCACGGTCATGAGGGCGAGCATGAACACCATCATGGCCATGGTCACTCTCACTCCCATGAAGGCGCGCCCGTCCTGTCGATTATCCGCAGCGCCATCTCGCATACCGTGCAGGTATCGGTATTCATTTTCCTGGTGACGCTGATTTTGGTCGCCGTGCTCGAGACCTTTGGCGAATCTGCGATCGAGCAGTTCCTGCGTGGCAACGAGACGCTCGCCGTCCTGGGTTCGGCGCTTGTCGGCCTGATCCCCAACTGCTCGGCGAGCGTGGTCATTACGCAACTGTATTTGGAAGGCGCGCTGCAGCTGGCGCCGATGCTCGCCGGCACGCTCATTTCCGCCGGAGTGGGCTACCTGGTGCTGTTCCGCACCAACCGCAGCGCTCGCGAAAACGCCGTGTTCCTGGTCATGATGTATGTCATCGGCGCGGGCTGGGGCCTCGTCCTATCTGCCTTTGGCCTCTAAGTAGTCCTAACAAAACGGGCTTCAAAATAGCCATGCACGGCGTCTGCACAATGCGGCGACGCATGGCATTTTGAAGCCCGTTTTTTGTTGAGCCACGGATCCTGAGCGCTCACACCGTCCAAAACAAAAAGGCAGAGTTTTAGGCATGTCCCAAAAATCTGCCTTGGTTAGCGCAGCAGCTCGGTGAGGTTGCGCTTAAAGCGGGCGCGGTCTTCGCTGGTGAAGGCTGCTGGCCCGCGGGTGCGACCGCCAGCGCGGCGCACCTTCTTTTCCTCGTGACGAATAAACAGCTGCGTGTCGATGGTCGCCTTGTCGTACACGCGCCCGCGCACGCCGATGGCGGAGGCATCGCGGCCGAGCACCATGCTCGCCAGGCCAATGTCCTGCGTCACGACCACGTCGCCCGCCTGCAGACGTTCGACAATGGCAAAGTCGGCACTATCGGCGCCCACGCTCACATCGAGCGTGGTGACCCAAAAGCCGCGCCGCGCGTGCTCGGCATCACGTGGATCGTCGCGGCGAATGTGCCGCTCCAGGTTCTGCGTGCTGTTGCCGGCAATCACCACGGCGACGCCCGCCCGCCGCGCGCAGTCGATCGACTCGCGCGTGACCGGGCAGGCGTCAGCATCAATAAACAGCGTTCGCGGCATCTAGCGCACCAGCTTGCCAAAGCGGATAGCGCGAATAATCAGCGTCACCCCAAACACCAGGAGCGCGGCGCCGCTAAAGATGACGAGCATCTTTGCCGACCACAGTGGATAGATAAACACGAACATGCCGGCGATGATGGAGAGCGCGCCGCTCAGGATGGCAAGGGCGCGGTTAGACGAAAGCTCGGACTCCAGAATGGACATGACACCTTCGACGATCCAGCCAAAACCGGCCACGACCACCACGAGCGTGGTGAGCGTCGCGGTCGAGAAGGCCTGGTTGCGCAGGATTATGACGCCGCCCAGGATGATGAGCAGGTTGGAGATGATGCTCGTGACGCGCCAGCCGGCGGGCAGCAGCGGCTCAAAAATGGCGGTGAACAGCCTGACGCCAGCCGTGATCACAAAGTAGAAGCCCAGGACGGTCGTCAGGAAGACGAGGGACTTGGCGGGCGCAAACAGCAGCGCGATGCCGGCAAGCAGCGCGATGACGCCCGTGACGGCGTAGATCCAGCGCACGGCCTTGATTGCCTTGCCTGCCATGCTTTTCTCGTCAAATCCAAACAGATTCGACTGCTGGTCGTCGTTCTTAAAGATGCCCATGAGGTCTCCTTTCCGCGCGGCGTTTGCCGTCATTGTTGTTTTTGCGGCGTATGTCGCAGTTGCTACAACAAGTATCGCCTAAAGGCACCGGCGTATGGGTCGGGGAGGGCGAAGTGTAACCCAAAGGTCCCGATTTGTTCTCGTTGTTCCCCATGTCGCGTTTTTCTATTCAACAGGTGTAGAACATTGCGGCTCTGTTCGTTATTGCCTGCGTTTTAGGTTAGATTTTCCTAAGAACAATTGCCTTGTATTGGGGGTCTCTATGAACGAAGCTGTTCCCGCGGCGCCGTCGAGCGTGGAGTTGATGGCAAAGCAAGGTTGCGAAAAGCTCGGTCTGGAATCGTTTGACGCGCTGGTCCGTCGTGCCCGCACATGCCGTCGATTTGACGAGTCCATGCGCGTACCGCGCGAGTTTTTGCTTGAGCTGGCAGAGCTGGCGCACCTGGCTCCCTGCGGCGCTAATGCTCAGCGTCTGCGTTTTCATGTGGTGAGCGACGCCGAGGACTGCGCTCGTGTGTTTGACGAGCTCGCATGGGCCGGCGCGCTCAAGGACTGGCCGGGCCCTGCCGAGGGCGAGCGCCCGACCGGCTACATCGCGATTCTTGCCGAGCGCGCCGTTCCCGGCAAGCCCGCCGCGCCTATCACCGAGGTCGACACGGGCATCGCGGCTCAGACGATGATGCTCGCCGCGCGCAGCGCAACGCCCGAGGTGGCGGCTTGCATGTTCAAGGCCTTTACGCCCCGCGCAATCGATGCCATGGGGCTCGATAACGACAGATACGAGCTCAAGCTGATCATGGCGTTTGGCGTTCCGGCCGAAACGCAGATCATCGATGCGATCGATTCCAACCCGGATGGTTCTATCAATTACTGGCGCGATGGGGCGCAGGTGCATCACGTGCCCAAGCGTCCGCTTGCCGACGTGCTGCTGTAGTTGTGCGTCGTTGCGGCGCAATCCGGCGGCAAAATCACCACAAAGACTCCTGTCCCCTTTGTGGTGGTACGAGGGGAGGGCATGTGGCCGATCTGTATTTGGTGCGGCATGGGCAGACTGAGCTCAATGTGCAGAGCATTTTGCAGGGCTGGCACGATTCGCCGCTTACGGCGCGCGGGCGTCAGCAGGCGCTGGCGACGCGCGCGGCGTTTGAGGCGTGCGGCGTGGCCTTTGACCATGTGTATTCCTCCCCGTTGGGCCGGGCGCGGCGTACGGCTGAGCTAATTGCTGGTGAGGGCCGCTCGATAGAGCTGGTCGATGACCTGCGCGAGTGGCATTTGGGCTCGCTGGAGGGTACATCAAATCGCGAGATGCCGCCGCAGCCCTGGGGCGATTATCCGGTGGCCTTTGGCGGCGAGTCGGAAGTGCAGCTTCAGTCGCGCATGGTCGCGGCGCTGTCCCGCATCATGGCCAGGCCGCAGCACGACTGCGTGCTGGCGGTTTCCCACGGCTCAGCCTGCCAGGAGTTTCTTGAGTATGTGACTGGCGAGGGAGAACTACCCGACAACGGTGCCGTGCTTCATTTTGGCTATTGCGACGGGGCGTTTTCGCTCTTGGGTTGGTAACGAACGAAAGGACCCCTATGAATAAAGATCTGTATCTGGTCCGTCATGGGCAGACAATATTCAACCTTAAGCGTATTATTCAGGGCTGGAGTGACTCGCCGCTTACGCAGTTGGGATGCGACCAGGCGGCGCGTGCCGGCATGTTTTTGCGTGCGCGCGGCATTGAGCCCGATCATGCCTACACCTCCACACTTCATCGCACCGAGCAGACTATCGCCAACCTGTGGCCGGGCTTGGCGTACGAGCGTCTGGACGGACTGCGCGAGTGGTTCTTTGGCGACTTTGAGGCCGAGCGCGTGATGCTTATGCCCGAGCGCCCGTGGCGCGATTTCTATCGTCAGTTTGGCGGCGAGGGCCAGATGCAGGTGCGCGAGCGCATGGTGGCGACGCTGACCGAGCTTATGCAGCGTCCGGACCATGCGTGCGTGCTCGCGGTAAGTCATGGCTCGGCTATCAAGGAGTTTATGGATCACGTGAAGGGCGCGGCGGCAGACGAGCGCGACCGTGTGCCGGGCAACTGCTCGGTGCTGCACTTTGCGTTTGACGACGAATCCGACACGTTTGAGCTGATTGAGATTTTTACGCAGGAGGATTACGCACGCGAGCTGGGCCTTGAACCGCTTGTGGCTACTGCAGGTCCGCAGCGCGGATAACGCGAGCGTGGCGGCTCGGGTCGCCGGCATAACTTCTCGACGCAAAAGGGGCGGAGATACATGTACCTGCTGCATCTCCGCCCCCTGTTTGTTGAGCTGCCGATTTTTGTGCTGCGTGGTCTGGTCTTGCTAGAACCGCGCGACTTGGTGCGTGAGCAGACCCGTCGGAACCTGCGGCGCGGCGCCGGCGATCTGCGCGGCGGGGAACAGTGCGGCTACAGCAAAGTTGAACGGCTCTTTGCCCGTGTAGGTGCCGGCAGCATGGGCATCGTCGGCCAGGAGCTGTGATGCCTCGACTAGTGCGGCAGCGTAGGCAGGGTCGTCGGCCAGTGCCGGCTCCGGCGCCTGGTCGAGCATGGCACGGATGGCGCCGACGGCGTCCTCGCGCTTGACCTCCCACACGCGGTGCGTAATGCCCGCGGGGTCGGTGACGGCGTAGAGCGAGGCGCCCTCTTTGGCAGCGCCCAGGATGATGTCCATGACGGGCGACGCCTCGTAGGCGAGCGACACGGGGCGCGGCTGAACTTTGAGTTCGGCGATCGCGTGCGCAGCGGCGGCCACGTCGGCGCTGGCATCGCCCTTGCCGCCCGCAAGTACACTCGTCGGGCAGATCGCCACGACGCCCGTCGCACGTCCCGGCTCGCCCGAGCATTCGTACACGTAATACGCCGCACCCGGGTCCTTGAGCATCAGACCATCGGCAATGGCTCCGCGCAGAGCATCGTTGCCGCTCAGGATGCTGCCCATTGCAGGTAGTGCCTCGAGCACGCGGTCCTGAGCCGGGCGGATGCAGGGAAACGGAAGTGCTTTCATGGGGAGGTCCTAACGCACGAGTCGGTTTGTTCGCGGCTTATTATGCCCCAACTTGGCCGCTCGCGTCCCAGAGCACGTTATCGGCGAGCGCGATTAGCACCTGCTGACAACGAACGATGTCGGCGTGGGGCACATATTCGTTGGGCTTGTGGGCGAGCGCGAGCGAGCCTGGGCCATAGCTCATGCAGTTACGGTTACCCGTCTTGCCGGCAATGACGGCAGTGTCGGTGTAGCCGGTAAAGAAGCCGACGGTCGTGTCCGTGCCCGTTACATCGTCTGCTGCGCACTTGAGTGCAGCTAGAAGGGGAGAGACCGGATCGCGCTCGATGGCGGGGCGGTCGCCCGTCACGGTGTAGCTGCCATGGCAACCGGGAACGGTGGCTTCGGCGACGGCGATGGCATGCTCGACCATATTGATTGCGGCGGCCGTATCGGTCGGCGGGGTCAGGCGCATGTCGACCCAGACTTTGGCGCGGTCGGGCACGACATAGGGGCGATATCCGCCCTCGATTTGGCCAAACGTGATGGTCGAAGGCCCCAGCTCATCGTGCGCGGGCAGCGCCATAAACGCGCGACGGAGCGAACACACGACCTCGGCTATGGCGGCGACGGCGTCGGCGCCCTTCCAAGGCTGGCTTGCATGAGCCGTGACGCCGGCCATCTCGATCTCGAACCACGTACGCCCCTTGTGCGCTACCTGGATCTGTCCGTCGGTGGGTTCGGTGTCCAGCACCCATTCGCGCGAGCCGACCCAGCCAGCATCGATCGCGGCCTCTGAGCCGCGCATGAAGTCTTCCTCGTCGACCGAGCAGATGAGCGAAAAGCCGCGGTGGGGCAGCTCGCCTTCTGCCGCCACGCGCTCGAGCGTATGGACCAGTGCGGCAATGGC
Organism: Collinsella sp. AF28-5AC; assembly: GCF_003457875.1. NCBI lineage: Bacteria > Bacillati > Actinomycetota > Coriobacteriia > Coriobacteriales > Coriobacteriaceae > Collinsella > Collinsella sp. AF28-5AC. The sequence goes on from NZ_QRTA01000013.1 coordinate 25,734, forward strand.
GCAGGCCAGGCCACCCTTCATATCGCAGGCACCACGGCCGTAGAGTTTATCGTTGCGCACGATCGCTCCGAGCGGCGGAATGTCCGCGTCCCAGCCATCGCCCAAGGTGACGGTATCCAAATGGCAGATGTAGACGAGCCGTGGCTCGTCGCTTTGGCCCGGCACGGTGACCATTAGATTGCGGCGTCCGGGGAGTACTTCGTGCTCTGCAATCTGCACGGCATCGAGTACCGGATAGCTCAGCTGCGCCAACCGTTCCTCAACCAACGCTTTGATATAGCGCTCAATCTCGTCCTCATACGCACCCGGGTCTGAACTGTCGATCCGCACGAGCCCTTGCGTAAGCCGCCAAGCAAAATCTGTATCAACCATAGGCACCTCACAGATAGTTAGGTCAACATACAGATTGTATGCCAAGAAGCGGCTCAGTGCATTTAATGGAGCGCTCACAAAAATGGGGGCGCCTCTCGTGCGAAAGGCGCCCCCGCGGGCATTCAATGTCAGCGACGGGCAGGCCACATGGGGAACTGCCCGTCAGGTCAGTCGGCGCTACTTGATCACGCGCACGCGATACATCGACGGAATCTGCTTGAGCGCCTCGATGGTGCTGCTGTCTAGGTGTTCGTCGGTGTCGAACATGGTGTAGGCGTTCTCGCCGGCGGACTCGTTGGTCATACGCTGCACGTTGGCGTTGTCCTTGGCCAGGATGGCCGTGATCTGGCCGATCATGTTGGGCACGTTGGCATGCAGGCAGGCAATGCGGCTTGCAGCGCGCGCCTTGCCCATGCTGCAGGCGGGGTAGTTGACGCTGTGTGCGATGTTGCCGTTCTCCAGGTAATCCTTGAGCTCGCTGATGGCCATGTCGGCGCAGTTGGCCTCGGCCTCGCCGGTGCCGGCGCCCGAGTGCGTGGTGATAAACGTATTGGGCATCTTGACCGTCTTGGGCGTGGCGAAGTCGCAGCTAAACCAGCTGAGCTTGCCCTCGCGCAGGGCGGCGTCGACGGCGTCCTCGTCAATGATGGTTTCGCGCGCGTAGTTGATGAGCACGGCGTCCGGTGCCAGCAGGTTAATCTGTTCGGTGCTGATCATGCCGATGGTGTCGGCCTTGCTGGGCACGTGCACGGTGAGGTAGTCGCAGCCGCGGCAGAGATCCTCGAGCGTGCCCACGCGCTGCACCTCGCGGCTCAGCACCCACGCGTGCTCGACGGAAATGAACGGGTCGTAGCCGTAAACGTCCATGCCCAGATCGACGCAGGCGTTGGCGACCTTGGAGCCCACGTTGCCCAGGCCGATGACACCGATGCGCTTGCCCTTGAGCTCGCGGCCCACAAAGGCCTTCTTGGCCTTTTCGGCATCGACCTGAATCTCGGGGTCGTCGGCGTTGTCACGCACCCAGTTCATTGATTGCACCACGCCGCGGCTCGAGAGCACCAGCATGCCTAGGACGAGCTCCTTAACGGCGTTGCTGTTGGCGCCGGGGGAGTTAAAGACGACGACGCCCTTCTTGGCGTACTCCTCGACGGGGATGTTGTTGACGCCGGCGCCGCAGCGGGCGATGGCGCGGATGCCCTCGGGCAGCTCGTAGCCGTGCAGGTCGGTCGAGCGCATCAGAATGGCGTCGGCCTCTTCGGCGGTGCTCACAAACTCGTAGCCCTCACCAAACTCGACCTTGCCGTCCTTGGTAATGTCATCGATGGTTTTAATCTTGCGCATGGAAAACTCCTTAGCAGGTTTTGATCTATACAGGGTGGTCTGAGATGGCTGATCGGCCCGCGCGTTGCGGGCTAGTTAGATCGCGGGCTCAAACTAAGCTGCGCTTCGAAGTCCTTCATGTACGAGGCCAGTGCCTGCACATCTTCCATGGTTACGGCGTTGTAGACGCTAGCGCGCATGCCGCCCACCAGGCGATGGCCCTTGACGTTTTGAATCTGGTGCTCTGCCGCGCCTGCGACAAAGGCCGCGTCGAGTTCGGCGTCGCCGGTGCGGAAGGTGACGTTGGCGATGGAGCGGCTGTCGGCCTGTGTGGTGCCATGGAACAGCACGCTGTGCTCGAGCAGGTCGTAGAGCAGGTTGGCCTTGGCCCAGTTGCGCTCGGCCATGGCGGCAAGTCCGCCGGTCTGCTCAACCCAACGGAACACCTTGCCGCACACGTAGATGCCAAAGGTGTTGGGCGTGTTGAGCATGGAACCCTTGGCGGCCTGGGTCTTAAGGTCCAGGTACTGCGGCGTCTGCGCAAAGGCGGGGCCATCTGCGATGAGGTCGTCGCGCACGATGGCCACGGTCACGCCCGCGGCGCCGGCGTTTTTCTGCGCTCCGGCGTAAATGAGCCCGTAGCGCTCAACGTCGAGCGGCTGCGACAGGAAGCAGCTCGAGACATCGGCGACCAGCGGCACATCGCCACAACTGGGCAGCTCGTGGTACATGGTGCCAAAGATGGTGTTGTTCTGGCAGATGTAGACGTAGTCGAGCCCGTCGCCTGCGGCCTCGGCGGCAATGCGCGCATTGATGTCGGCCATGTCGGGGATGCGGTCGAAGTTGGTGTCCTCGGAGCTCGCGAGCAACACGGCCTCACCGTACTTGGCGGCTTCTTTGTATGCCTTGTTGGCAAAGTTGCCGGTCACGATGTAGCCGGCGCGGCCGCGGTGCATGAGGTTCATGGGGATGCCCGCAAACTGCAGCGTGGCACCGCCCTGTAAAAACAGGACACGGTAGTTGTCCGGGATGCTCAGCAGACGGCGCAGGGTTGCCTCGGCGTCGTCGATAATCTGCTGGTACATGCTAGATCGATGGCTCATCTCGAGCACGGACATGCCGCAACCGCGGTAGTCCATCATCTCGTCGGCGATCTCGGCGAGCACGCTTGTAGGCAGCGCGGCCGGGCCAGCTGAGAAGTTGTGCACACGTGCCATCTTCTAGTCTCCCTCGTAGTCGTTTGAACGTTCGGGATACTTTAGCACAGTGGAGCGCTAGGCGCGACCGCATCACAGCAAAACCCGAGTGCGCCGCTATGATTTACAGGATGGTTACATGGGGGAGGGGTGCTTTACTCCTCAGTCAAATCCAAATCTGCGAGCGAAGGCATGAGGCTTTCTAGGCGTTTGATCTCTTCGTCGCAAATTAGCTACCTCCTGCCCGCTACGACGCGAGCGTGGCGATGACGGCTTCGTCGCCGGCGTATATTAGGGTGTTGCCGTCGGGGATGATCGTTTGGCCGTCGCGCTTGAGCATCACCACGATAAAGGGGTGCTTGCCCTGCGGCACATCGCGAAGACGCTGGCCGGCCAGGCGACCGTGGGGGGTTACGGTGACCTCGCGCAGCGTAACCTCGGCACGCTCTTCGAACGTTGGGGCGGCCATCACCAGCAGATCGCCTTCCTGGATCACGGTATCGCCGTTGGGCAGCACCGGGTGCGCCCCGTCGCGCAGCACCAGGACCACGAGCATGTCCGTCGCGCTGCCAATATCGGCGAGCGAGCGCTCGGCAAACGGATGGCCAGCACCCACCTTGAGCTTTACAAATGACATGCCGTCTTCGTCGCGATAGTCGTTAAAGGTGCGGCGCACGTCGCCGGTCGCATCGATCATATCGAGCTTCTTCGCCACCGCTGGCAGCAGCGAGCCCTGCACCACAATGCTCGACACGGCAATCACAAACACCAGGTCAAATAGGTCGTGTCCGCCGGGAACGCCGGCCACCACGGCAAAGAGGCTAAACACGACCGAAGCTGCTCCGCGCAGGCCCGCCCAGCTTACGAGCGCGACCTGGCGGGGGTTCGTCTTAAAGGGCGCCAGGAGCACGCCGACGGCGATGGGACGGCTCACGTAGAGCATAAACGCCATGAGCGCCAGGCCCGGCAGCAGCATCTGCGGCAGGCGTGCGGGCGTGACGAGCAGGCCGAGCAAGAAGAAGATCGTCATCTCGGCCATCTCGGTGAGGGTGTCAAAGAAGTGCGCCATCTCGACCTTGCCGGTGATGTCGCTCGCACCCAGCACAATGCCGGCCAGGTATACGGCCAAAAAGCCGTTGCCGCCCAGATAGCTTGGTAGCGCGTAGGCGACGATCGCCACGGCGAACAAGAAGATGGTCTGCGCGCCCTCGGCCGTTGCGTGTGCGCGTTCAATCAGACGGCCCGCCGCCCAGCCGATGGCAAGGCCCAGGCCCGCGCCCAGGATAATCTGCTTGGCCAGCAGTGCGGGAATGTTGATGTCGCCGCCGGCCGCGAGTGTGGCGAGCACGGCGGTGAGCATGTAGGCGACGGGGTCGTTGGAGCCCGATTCGACCTCGAGCAGCGAGTCGGTGCCGCCCTTCAGCGACAGGCTGTGCTCGCGCAGAACGCTAAAGACGCTGGCCGCGTCGGTGGATGCCACGACTGATCCCAGCAGCAGGCCGCCGATCCAGTCGAAGCCCAGCACGAAGTGGGCGAACACGCCGGTGATGCCTGCGGTGATGACGACGCCGAGCGTGCTCAGCAGCACCGCGGGCACGGCGACGGGCTTGGCGCGGTCGATGTTGGTGTTAAAGCCGCCGTAGAACATGATGAACAGCAGCGCCGTGCTGCAGACGGTTTCGGTGAGCGCGTAGTCGCTAAAGTCGATATGCGCCGGGCCGTTGACGCCCAACAGCATGCCGAGCGCGATAAAGATGAGCAGGGTGGGGAAGGGGAGTTTTTTGCCGACGGGTTTGATGGTCAGGCACAAAATGATGACGAGGCCGATAAAGAGAAGGATCTGGTTCATAGATGGTGTCCGCTCCTGGGTGGTTGGCGTGGCACGGTCAGTTGTCTGCGGTTATTTGTACCCAAAGATGGTGGGTTTATGGGGTTGGATTGCGGGCGTGCGCGATATCGTCATAGACGGCTGCCGTCTTTGCCTCTGCTCGGAAACCCTTTCCAGCTTTATTGCAACGGAGTACAATGGGTAACGTTTAAGTTCAACTTGAAGTTTTAGTTGCGGCACCGGGCTTCGGCCGCAATGCAAGGAGAGGCGTACCATGGCGATCTATGTGACATCTGACGCTCACGGGCACGTGCGTGCGCTTGACGAGGCCCTGTCTAAGATCTCGTTGACGTCCGACGACACACTGTACGTGCTGGGCGACATGATCGATCGCGGGCCCGATCCGGTCGGTGTTATTAAGCTCGTGCGCTCGCTGCCCAACGCCCGCGTGCTCAAGGGCAATCACGAGCAGATCATGCTCGATGCCATCATTGGCCAGGATCCGCTCGATGCCGAGACCTGGGATATCAACGGTGGCTGGACGACGCGCGAGCAGCTCAACGACATGGAATTTGATGCATACGAGGAGCTCGTGCGATGGATGGCCGCGCTGCCGCTCTACGCGGTGGTCGAGACTGCCGAGCGGCCGTACCTGCTGGTGCACGCCGGCATTCAGACCGAGGCGGCGCGTGCGTTTTTGCTTGAGCATGGTGTCGATTGTGCCGATGGCGTCGGAGCGGTGGGTGCTGATCGCGAGCTGCTGCAGCAGATGCTCGCAGTGCAGTCGTCCGATGACCTGCTGTGGATTCGTCACGGCTATTGGGATGTGCCGACCGGGCTGCTTTCTGCCGAGGGCAAGGGTCCGGTCGTGGTGAGCGGTCACACGCCAACGGTGTCGCTCGGGCGTTATTGCGAGGTCGTTGGTCTTGCGGGGCTCGATGAGGAGTCGGGCCGCGGGCAGATCGTGCGCCTGGGCGGCGAGGATGCCGCCGGTGTGCCCGATCGCATCGACATCGACTGCGCTGCCGCCACCGGCTCCGAGTTCGGTCGCGTGGGCATCCTGCGCCTGGACGACGGGGCGGAGTTCTACGCGAACATCAACCCGGGCGAATAATCGGTGCAAGGGGTAGCTAATTTGGGACGGGGCTTTTTTGACTACTTTTGCCCTTCTGCCCGCTAATTGATTTCTCTGGGACGGGGATTAAATAATCATTTGGCTGCCCGCTGGCTAAGTGAGTAGACTTTTTTGGAAATGCCGAGCACCCAACATATTTGCCTCAATAAAACCGCAGGTCACAGACTTGTGCTCTGTTGGTGTGGTCGGAGATTCGGTAAAAGTCTACTCACTTAGTTTTGCGTGATGAATATTGTCCGCAACGAGACCCCAGACGGGGTGATTCCATCGCAAATTCCGGTGACCGGGCAGCTAATTAGGCGCCGTATGGGTTGCGGTCGCGTTCTATGCGCTGGCGGATGTGGGCGTACTCGATTATCGGTAGCACCAGGAGTAGGGCCATGATGGCTAGGTAGCTCACCACAGCGCCCATCAGACCCAGCAGCTTAATCAAGATCACCGGCAGCACCACGCTTACGGCGAAGCAGATCAGGTAGATCTTGGTGACGTCTCCAGCGTGGCGTAGCACCGTGATGATGGCGTAGATAAAGTCGATGGCCGCGGTGACGCCGCCGGCGACGACCATCAGCAACGCCAGCGTACGGTAGCGCTCAAAGCTGAGGCCGTACATAAAGCTCATGAGGGGAATACCGGGACCTGCCATAAATGCGGCGCACACGCCGGTGATGGCCACGATCAGCGCCATAACGGCAACAATAATCAGGTCAAAGCGACGACGCTTGCGAGGATTAGCCCAAATGCTCGACAAGCGCAGGAGCTGCGGTTTATAGATAAATCCAATGCTCAACAGAATAGCCTGCGCCGGAAAGAACAGGGCATTAAAGTACAGCTGATATTTGTATGCCAGCTTGCCTTCCATCACAAACTTGGGCATGCTCTCAATTAGGTTGAACAGGAATAGCGCGCCAAAGAGTGGGGCGCACTGGACAAACAGGTGGCCGACCTCGCGCAGGCTTACGCGGCGCGATTTTTCGGTCTCGAGCAGGGCGAGCGGCGCGGTGACCAGCACGAGCGAGGCGATCGCGGCGATGCCCATGGCCATGGCCGCGATGGGCATGCTACGCGTGAGGAACAGCGCCACGCTGAAGACCGCGATGACGCCGACGGAGCGTAGCGTTTGACTCATGCCAGCCAAGTAGAGCTTGTCGGCCTGCTGCAGGCGGCCTTCGTACACGTCGGCGACGCCGTCGATCACCTTGTAGAGGTAGACGCCCAGGCCGATCGTCGCCATATGCGCGTCATAGCCGCGGGCGCTGCTGTACATGAGGCCGCAGCCTAGGGCGAGCGCTCCGCAAAGCCAGCGGTTGAGCTGGTAGGAGGCAAAGGACGTCTTTTCGTCGATGTCTGAGACCTGGAAATTGCGCACGCCGTAGTTGCACGCGATCATGATGAGCGTGCCGGTGACGAAGGCGATGGAGAATTTGCCTGCTTCTTCGGCGCCCACGAGCTGTGTGGACACGATGGTGAGCAGAGGAAACGCCATGCCCCACACGGCGGTGCCCAGGGTATTCCAGAGATAGTCGCGGCGGGTGGCGTGCTCCTCGTATTCCGCTTCCTGCATGGAGAAGCCGCCGCCGTAGATGGCGCCGAGCAGGCGGTTCCACCAAGCGTTGACCATGCGGCGGACGGGGCCGGGCTCCTGATCGCGTTCGCGCCGGCGACGTGTGGCTTGGCTGCTATCGGGTCCGCCGGCGTTGCGCTGACTCAGCTCCTGGATGCGTGCGAGCTCTTCGGCCGTGTGGGAGGCAGGGAAGAGGCCGTTCTCGATGCGGCCGCCCTGGGCCTTCGCGGCGCCGTCTTTCAATGCAGCGGGGTTGGAGATGCCGTTGCGGCGGGCGATGGCGCGGCGAATGCTATCGAGGGGCGTGATGCTCAAAGCGGGGTCCTTTCTATTGCTGCGCTCTAGTATAGTCGCGGTGGTATCCATTCGTGTTTTTGAACAGGTTGTTCAATAATTTCGGCGGCGCCATTCAGTAGTCGGCACTTAGGGACGTTCCTTATGTGCCGGCACTTTGGGAACGTCCCTAAGTGCCGGCATCCGGGGACGCTCCTTGAATGTTGCCTGTTCAAGAGTGTCCCCAATGACTAGTCGTTTAAGAACGTTCCCAATGACTGGGCCGCTTGCCTGCGATTTTTGACCGTTGGGCGGGCTTGCCGCCCTTGCCGCAAAAACGTTTTTGCATATCGGGTACAACGGGCTTTACGTGAGTAAAGTGCGCGCCGCGTCCACGTGCCGCGTTTTTAAAGGAGGCCCCATGCCTGGTGTTACCCCTGCAGAAGTTCTGTCCAATTTTGGCATTACGCTGGTCGAAGACCCCGCTGAGAACCAGCCCCGCCTGCTGGTTGACCTGCCGGCAGCCGAGCTCGTCGAGCATGCCATCCGCCGCAACGAAGGCCGCATGGCATCCAACGGCGCGCTGGTGATCGAGACGGGGGAGCGTACCGGACGTTCGCCCAACGACCGCTTTATCGTTGACACCCCCGATGTCCACGACAAGATTGCCTGGGGCGCCGTCAACCGCCCGCTGTCCGTCGAAAGCTACGAGGTCATCAAAGCCGGCATCGTCGACTATCTCAACGAGCGCGATGTGTTCGTCACCCGCGGCATGGCCGGCGCCGACCGCAACCATACGCGCCGCCTGCTCGTCGCCTGCGAGCGTGCCAGCCAGGCGCTCTTCATTAAGCAGATGCTCGCCCGCCCGCTCGCCCGCGAAATCGCGCGCACCGGCGAGCCGGACTTCTGCGTGCTCGCCGCGCCGGGCTACCAATGCGACCCTGCCATCAAGGGCCTCAACTCCAGCGCCGCCGTGGTCATCAACTTCCAGGAGCGCGTGATTTTGGTCGCGGGTACCGGCTACTCCGGCGAGATCAAAAAGTCCATCTTCAGCGTTATGAATTACCTGCTGCCCGTCGAGGACGACGTGCTGCCCATGCACTGCTCGGCCAGCATGGATCCCGTCACGCACGAGACCGCCGTGTTCTTTGGCCTGTCCGGCACCGGCAAGACCACGCTTTCGGCCAATCCCACGCGCCTGCTGATCGGCGACGACGAGCACGGTTGGTCCGACATGGGTATCTTCAACATTGAGGGTGGCTGCTACGCAAAATGCGAGGGCCTGGACGCCTTCCACGAGCCCGAGATCTTCAACGCCGTCCGTTTTGGCGCCATTTGCGAAAACGTGGTGCTCGACGAGAACCGCAAGCCCAACTACGACGACATCTCGATCACGCACAACACGCGCGTGGCCTATCCCGTGGAGCACATTCCTAACGCGTGGACTAAGGGCATGGGCACCACTCCGAGTGTCGTGCTGTTCCTGACTTGCGACGCTTTTGGCGTGCTGCCGCCCATCTCACGCCTGACGGCCGATGCCGCTATGTACCACTTTGTGACGGGCTTTACGGCTAAGATTCCCGGCACCGAGGTCGGCGTCACCGAGCCCACGCCCACGTTCTCTTCGCTGTTCGGCGAGCCGTTTATGCCGCTCGACCCCATGGTTTACGCCAAGATGCTTGGCGAGCGCATTGCCGACGGCCGCACGCGCGTGTACCTGGTCAACACCGGCTGGATTGGCGGCGGCTACGGCGTGGGTCATCGCATCGAGCTGGCCTACACGCGCTCGCTGGTCGCGCGCGCCCTCGACGGCACCATCGAGGACAGCGAGTTCGTGCACGACGACATCTTTAACGTTGACATTCCCACGACGTGCCACGGCGTGCCCGATGGCATCCTGGTGCCGCGCCAATACTGGCAGAGCACCGCGCGCTACGACGAGGCCGCGCACAACCTGGCGGTGATGTTCGAGGAGAACTTCGAGAAGAAGTACTCGCACCTGCCCGAGTCCGTCAAAGCCGCCGGCCCGCACGCCCAGGTGTCCGCCGAGGCCCGTCATCGCGGCCACGGCTTGCTGGGACTCCGCCACTAGCGTCGCCTCAGACCCAAAACCACCATAAAGGGGCCAGTGCATCTTTGTGGTGGTTTTGCTCGCGTGGATGACTCGGGTTACAATACGCCTGACATATCGTCCCCTTCTCCGGATGGGGACAGCGCAAGCGTTCTTGTGACGGCACCGTAGGACTTTGAAGGTGGCCGTTGTAAGGGCGCTTTTTGTTTAGGCGCCCTCGCTCGGGCGCGCACAATGAAGGGAGAGCGTATGAAGAGCTTTATTACCGAGGATTCATTCTGGGAGCTGTTTCCGCAGGCAGCGGTCGGTGTTGTGATCGTGGAGGGCATGAAGCCCACGGCTCAGATTCCTCAAGAGGACGTGGATGCGATTGCGGCGTTGCTCGACCGCGCCAATATCGATGCGGAGCGTCATCTGACCAGCGACACTATCAGCGAGAACGCACCGGTCAAGGCATGGCGCGAGGCCTATCGTCTGTTCAAGACCAAGAAAGGCGCGCGCTGCTCGATCGAGAACCTGCTTAAGCGCGTGCTCAAGGGCAAGCCGGTCGGTCATATCACGCCGGCGGTGGATATTTACAACACGGTGTCGCTGACCTACGCGCTGCCCGTGGGAGGCGAGGATCTGCATGCGATCGAGGGAGACCTTCGCCTGAAGGTGACCGACGGTGGCGACGCGTTCTTGCCGCTTGGCGAGGAGGCGGACGATCCGACGCTGCCCTGCGAGCTGGCCTATATCGATGATGCGGGCGCCGTGTGCCGCTGCTGGAACTGGCGCGACGGCGTTCGAACGGCTCTGTCCGATGATTCGGCCGATGCGTTCCTGGCGATTGAGTGCGTGGAGCCCGAGCGAATGAAGGACTGCCAGGCCGCGATCGATCGCCTCGCTGAGTTGCTCGAGCGTTATCTGGGAGCGACGGTTGTCGTTAAGACGCTTGTGACTCGCGACAATCCCTGCGTGGAGCTGTAGCGAAGTCTGCGGATCAAACTCGACGGTCAAAACCACCACAATGGTGCCTGTCCCCTTTGTGGTGGTTTTTATGTTGATGGGTTAACAAATAGGGTGCGCAGGGCTGGCGGCCGATAAGTACGGTTAAGATGTTTACCCGTTAGCATTATGCAAGCGAAAGGCGGTCGTCTCCCATGCAGCAGAACGACGAGACACGTTTCGAGGACTTTGTCGGACTGATCAGCGGGCTCTACAAGGAGATCCAGCGCATTAAGACATCCGAGGGCGCAAGGCTGGGCCTCAAGGGCTCCGACGTTATGTGCCTGTACTATCTTGAGCGCAGCAAGGACGGCCTGACTGGCGCTGACCTGGCTCGCATGGCAGGCGTGACCCGCGCCGCCGTCTCGCGTACGCTCGCTCATCTGGAGGAGGGCGGCTACGTCGAGGTCGACGATTCGGGCGATGCCGCCGTTAAGTATCGTGCTCCGGTGCGCCTGACCGCTCTGGGCGGCGAGAGCATGAGCGAAGCGGACCGCATCATTCGCGAGGTGCTCGATACCACCGGTAAGGCTATGGGTGTGGAGCAGCGCGAGCAGATGTATGCGTCGCTGCGCACGATTCTCAACACCCTGCGCGAGCTGTAGGGCCGCCAAGGCTTTTGCTTCCAATTAACAACTGCATAGTCCTGTTTGAGCGCGTATACCGTGCCGGGGCCTTGCTGTCAAAATTCCCTGCGCGGGACCTGCGCAAGAAAGGATTCGCTATGTCCGTCCGCATTATTACCGATTCCGCAAGCGATATGTCGCCGGTCGAGCACCCAGCGCTGGCCGTTTTGCCGCTGTCCGTCACCTTTGGCACCGATGTGTACATGGATGGCATCGACATCGATCACCAGCGCTTTTACGAGATGCTCGTGGAGCGCGATGAGCTGCCCAAGACCGGCCAGGTCAACCCGTACGCGTTTTCGCAGGCGATTGCCAAGGTTCGTGAAGCCGGCGATGAGGCTGTGATTATTACCGTGGGCGCTAAGCTATCAGGCACCAATCAGAGTGCCCGTACCGCACTTGCCGAGGCGCCAGGCGGCGACGTTTACGTGGTGGATAGCAATAACGTCACTCTGGGCGAGCGTGTCATGGTCGAGTATGCCCTGCGCCTGGTGGATGAGGGTCGTAGTGCAGCTCAGATCGCGGCGGCCGTCGAGGCCGTGCGCGACCGTGTGGTGGTTATCGGCCTGCTCGAGACGTTGGAGTACCTGGTGCGCGGCGGTCGTCTGTCTGCTGCGGCCGGCGCCGTGGGCACGCTGCTCAACGTAAAGCCCGTGGTGGCTGTCGAGGACGGTCTGATCGTGCAGCTGGGTAAGGCGCGCGGTTCCAAGAACGGCCGCAATCTGCTCAATCAGAAGGTCGAAAAAGCGGGCGGCATCGACTTTTCCATGCCGCTGGCGCTCGGCTATACGGGCCTTTCGGATGCGGTGCTCAAGAAGTATATCGAGGACAGCGCGGCACTTTGGGCTGGCCACACCGAAGGCGAGTTGCCCGTTCACACCATCGGCGCCACCATCGGCACCCACGTAGGCCCCGGCGCCGTCGCCGTAGCCTTCTTCCAGCCCGCCAACTAACCGATCTGCCATAAACCACCACAAAGGGGACAGGCACCTTTGTGGTGGTTTATGCTTTTCCGGGTGGAAGGGAGCGAGCAATGGCGTCTGAGGGCTTTTTTGAACGGGTGTACGAGGTGGTCGAGCAGATCCCCGAGGGGATGGTCGCCACGTATGGTCAGGTGGCGCTGCTTGCCGGTCGTCCACGAAGTGCGCGGTACGTGGGGTATGCCCTGCATAGTAATCCGCGTCCCGGCGAGATTCCCTGTCACCGCGTGGTGTTTGCCGACGGGCACATATGCGAGGGCTTCGCTTTTGGCGGTCCCGATGCTCAACGTGAGCTTTTGCTAGGGGAGGGTGTGGCGTTTAAGGACGACATGCACGTCGACTTGCCCGCCTGTCGCTGGCCAGCAGGGCTCTAGCGCTCTGCCGTGGCCAAAACCACCACAAAGGTGCCTGCCCCCTTTGTGGTGGTTTAGTTTACTTGGGCTAACTTATGGAGAAGCTATGGCGGCGGATATTGATGCTGCAAAGTAAACCACGGTGAACTATATTGGTTTCAGCAACGGAGCAGGCAATAGGCGATGAAAAAGCCTGCCCTGTTGAGTTTGATTCGCATTCCTCCCCTCTGTGCGATTCAACGGTGTACTTCGGGAACAGGCCCGCTGGCAACTAACTGCCAGCGGGCCTGTTCCTGTTTGTCGGGGGAGTGCAATGGGCAGAGCCGAACCGGTCGGGCACCAAAAAAGGCGGACGCCGTAGCGCCCGCCCTATAGCAATCGAAAGTTCTAGCCAGCAGATCGATCTAGTACACCATGCCCATGGCGTCCTGAACCTCGGCCAGGGTCTGCTCGGCAATCTCGTTGGCGCGACGGTTGCCCTCGTGCAGCACGTCCTTCACATAGTCCAGATCGTTCTCATAGCGCTGACGACGCTCGCGGATCGGCGCGAAGTACTCGTTGACGGCCTCGGTCACGTACTTCTTGAGCTGGCCGGAGCCGCCCATGCCAATCTCCTCGGCAATCTCGACCTCGGAACGGCCAGTGCAGATGGCGGCGGTTGAAAGCAGGCCGGACACGCCGGGGCGGTTCTCGGGATCGAACGTGATCATGCGCTCAGAGTCGGTCTGGCTCTTCTTGATGCGTTTGGCCGTCTCCTCGGCGGTCATCGAAATATTGATGGCGTTGCCGTAGCTCTTGCTCATCTTGCGACCGTCCAGGCCGGGCAGCAGCGGGGTCTCGGACAGCAGCGCGTCGACCTCGGGGAACACCTTGCCGTAACGGTTGTTAAAGCGGCGGGCGATGGTGCGGGTGAGCTCGATGTGCGGCAGCTGGTCGCGACCGACGGGCACCACATTGCCCTTGCAGAACAGGATGTCGCAGGCCTGGTGCACCGGGTAGGTGAGCAGAAGGCCGGTGAGCTCGTGGCCCGAGGCCTCCATCTCGGCCTTGACCGTGGGGTTGCGCGCCAGCTCGGCCTCGGAGACCAGCGACAGGAACGGCAGCATGAGCTGGTTTGCGGCGGGTACGGCGGAGTGCGCGTAGATCATGGTCTTGTCGGGGTCGATGCCGCAGGCAAGGTAGTCCATGACCATGTTGTACACGTTGTCCTGGATGTGCTCGGTCGTATCGCGGTCAGTGATGACTTGGTAGTCGGCGATGAGCACATTGGTCTTGGCGCCCATGTTCTGCAGCTCAACACGGCCCTTGAGGGTGCCGAAGTAGTGACCCAGGTGCAGACGGCCGGTGGGGCGGTCGCCGGTGAGCATGGTGAACTTCTCGGGCGTTTTGGCCAGGCCCTCGCGAATGGCGTTGCTCTTTTGCAGCGCGACTTCGTAGCTGTTCTCGTTTGGCATGATTGCTCCTAACGTATGTTCATGGGTCAAGATGATAACGCGTTTATTGGAGGGTCGGGGCGTAAGTACGCGAGGGGCGGGAGAGCGGCGGCATGTGCGATGGGCGCGGCGTGGCTGCGCGTTTGGCCGGCGGCGCCTGGGCGCATCCTCGGCAGCTTACCCTAGCGCCTGTGGTGGCGCTCCTCCCTGCGTTCTTCTGCCGCCTGCTCCTCCTGCTTAAAGGCGGGATCGTCGGGGGTGACGAGCTCGTCCTCGTGCGTGCGCTTGTTGTAATGGTGGCGCAGCACGGGCTCAAACAGGTGCAGGTGCTTGGCAAAGGCCGCCGAGCCAATGGCGAGCACGGTAAAGATGAGCACGCGCATGGGCACCTCGACCTGGTTAATCGCGGCGGCGCCGGCCGAAAGCATGATGCACCAGGCATAGATGAGGAGCACTGCCTGCTTTTGGTTGTAGCCCTCTTGGATCAGGCGGTGGTGGATGTGGCCCTTGTCGGCCTGCCCGATGCTAATGTGGGCGCGCTTGCGGCGCACGATGGCGCTAAACGTGTCGATGATGGGCACGCCGGCAACGATGAGCGGGATGATAAGCGAGGTGAGCGCGGCGGTGCGGCTCACGTTGAGCAGCGAGATGGAGCCCAGTGCAAAGCCCAGAAGCAACGACCCCGAGTCGCCCAAGAAGATGCTTGCGGGGTTGAAGTTGTAGCGCAAAAAGGCCAGGCAAGCGCCAAAGAGCGCAATGGAGAGCGCGGCGGCGTCGATGCGGCCCGAGAGAACGGCCATCGAAAACATGGTGAACGACGCGATGCCGCAGATGCCCGTGGCCAAGCCGTCGAGGCCGTCGATGAGGTTAATGATGTTGGTGAATGCCACCAGATAGATCACGGTGATGGGGTAGGCGAGCCATCCGAGCATGATCTCGCCGGGGGCAAACGGGTTGACGATGACGCCGATCCGCAGGCCGCCGATACAGGCGATAAGCGCGGCGAGGACCTGTCCGGCTAGCTTTTGCTTGGGCTTGAGCTGGAAGACGTCGTCGATAGCGCCGGTCGCAAAGATGACGGTAAAAGAAAGCGCAAGTATGGGGTAGCTGATGTGCAGACGGGGGTGGGGCACCAAAACGGGCGGCCAACCCAGGTACCAGGTGCCTAGGATTTGCACAATGCAGGCAACGACCAGGCCCAAAAACACCGCCGTTCCGCCCAAACGCGGGATGGGCTTGGTGTTGATGCGGCGCTTGGAAGGATAGTCGACGGCGTCGAGCTTAATTGCCAGGCGCTTGACCAGAGGCACCGTGAGGAAGGTCGTGATAAAGGCCGCCGCTGCCACGCATAGGTACGGTATGTAGCTCGGGGATGAAGCCATGAATCTAAAAACCGCCAAGCGTAGAAGGGAAAGGTCAGAAGAACGCCATGCGCAAAGGGCATAGCCGAATCATGATACTCGACCAAGGGGGGTGCATGGAATTGCGCGCAGCGATAATCACGCGCTTACCAGATATTAGGGTATTGTCGATGGATTGTTGGGATGCCGGTGGGGATCCATATGGACTGTAATGGCGATTTTCGGCAAAAGAAAACCACCCCCCACGTTACGAAAATGAACCCACCTAAAACAGGTGGGTGCCCTCATCGACTGTTCCAGCGTCCTTAACAACGAAGGATACCTGTACTAGGTACGACTGTGTGGGCTCCCTAAATAAACGCGACGGTTCACCCAGTTGCTCCGCGGGGGGCGGAATACCTACATCATAAAGCGGCACTTTATCGATTCCAGTCTTGACATTACAAAAATCGTGTCGGACGATTACGGCGCCTTGGGCTCGAGCCGTCTGTGCGGTTGGTCCCTTTACGTTTGAGCTGCTGAATCGTTGTTTTGGAGCATGTTTTTATGCCGACGCCGTTGACCGAACTTTTTTCGCCCGCCTGCCATTTGTGTCCGCGCCGTTGCGGTGCGGCGCGCGACGAGGGCGCGCGTGGCGTGTGCGGCGCCGACAACACGCTTAAGGTCGCCCGCGCGGCGCTCCATATGTGGGAGGAGCCGCCCATTTCGGGCGAGGCCGGCTCGGGTACGATTTTCTTTAGCGGCTGTTCGCTCAAATGTATCTATTGCCAGAACCACGAGATCTCGACGGGCAATTTTGGGCTTGAGATTTCGCCCGAGCGCCTGGTCGAGATTATGCTGGAGCTGCAGGACCAAGGTGCCAATAACATCAATCTGGTGACGGCGACGCATTATGCTCACCTGCTGCCGGCCGCGATTGCCGCAGCTCGGGAGCGCGGACTGGTCATTCCAATCGTCTACAACACGAGCGGTTATGAGCGTGCGAGTGCCGTGGCGGCGCTCGGCGATTTGGTCGACGTGTGGCTTACCGACTTTAAGTATGCCAATGCGGCGCTTGCGCAGTCACTCTCTCATATTAAGGACTACCCGCGCGTGGCTGTGTCGGGTCTGGCCCAGATGGCGCGCGAAATTGAGCGCCGCGGGGGAGAGCTGGTAGACGGGGACGGGCTCATGAAGCGCGGCATAATCGTGCGTCATCTGGTGCTGCCGGGGCATGCGGACGATTCGTGCCGCGTGTTGGACCTGGTGTGGCAGACGATGGGCGACGTGCCGATCTCGGTCATGAACCAGTACACGCCCAATGCCCTCATGCGCGAACAAGGCGGCGACCTGGCGCGCGCCGTGACGCGCGAGGAGTACGAGCAGGTGCTCGACCATGCCGACGACCTGGGCTTTACGACGATGTTTTGGCAAGAAGGCGGAGCGGTAGACGAGAGCTTCACCCCGGCGTTCGACACCACCGGCGTCCTCACCAGCGCAAAGTAGTGCGCTCGCCGATGATTTTTCTGGGACGGGGATTAAAAAATCATCGAGAGGATCGCCTGCTCGAAAAGTTGTCAAAATAGCCGCGTCCCAAAAAGACTGGGTATTGGGCGTTGACAGTTGGCGAGCCGTAGGTAAAATATCAACTTGTCTTGGGGACGTAGCTCAGTTGGGAGAGCGCTGCCGTCGCATGGCAGAGGCCGAGGGTTCGACTCCCTTCGTCTCCACCCTTGGATTTGATAAGCCGCTGACATTGTGTCGGCGGCTTTTTTTAAAAGAAAGGGCTGTACCATGGCCAAGCTTGAGTCCCAACCACTGTCTGCCGAGGAACGCGCCGAGTTGGAAGAGCTCCGCGCCGAGAAAGCTCGTCGCGAGGCCCAGGAAGAGGCACGCCGCGAGCGTGAGGAGCTGGCCGCCCTGCGTGCCGAGCGTGCGAAGGCCGAGGAGGCCGCCGCGAACGTCGCCCCCGCGCCCAAGCCCGCCGCCGCGAAGCCCGCGCCCACCGCACCTAAACCTCAGCCTAAAAAGGTCGCTCGTTCCAAGTCCGTCGAGCCCAAGCCGAGCCGTGACGAGATGACCTTTGCCCAGCGCATGGTTACCTCCAAGGAGCCTACGGGCGAGAACGAGATCCCTGGCATGGCGCCGGCTCAAAAAATCATCATTGTCCTTGCCCTCATCGCGTTTGTCATCTTTATGGGCTACACGATCCTGACCAGCATGGGCCTGCTCTAGCCCATTCGCGCTGGGTGCCATGCCCGAACACTCTGCCCTTTTCCAACCCTCAACCTCTGCACAACGCATCCGAAAGGTCGCCCCATGGCTTTGACCGACATCTCGCATCCCACCGACATTGCAATGCTCACCGATCTGTACGAGCTCACTATGGCCCAGGGCCTGTGGGAGAGCGGCAAGGCCAATGAGCAGGGTTGTTTTACCGCGTTTTACCGCGACCATCCTTTTGGCAGCGCCTATGCCGTCATGTGCGGCACCGCCGAACTGCCCGAGCTGGTCGAGAATCTGCGCTTTACGCCCGAGGACATCGACTACCTCGCCTCGCTCCAGGCCCCGGCCGGCGGCGCGATGTTCAAGCCTGGATTCCTCGACTACCTGCGCGATTTTCGTGCGCATGTAAACATCGACGCCGTCCCCGAGGGCGAGCTCGTCTTTCCGCGCGAACCCATGGTGCGCGTCACCGGCCCCGCGCTTGAATGCCAGCTGCTTGAGACGGCGCTGCTCAACATCGTTGGGTTCCAGACGCTTGTCGCCACCAAGACGGCGCGCGTGGTGCTCGCCGCCGACGGTCGCCCCGTGGCGGAGTTTGGCCTGCGCCGCGCCCAGGGTCCCGATGGCGGCCTGGCCGTTGCGCGCGCGAGCTACGTTGCCGGCTGCTCCTCTACGTCCAATGTGCTCGCCGGCCGCCGCTATGGTATTCCCGTCTTTGGCACGCATGCGCACAGCTGGGTGATGAGCTTCGATTCCGAGCTCGAGGCCTTCCGCGCCTTTGCCAAGTCGAGCCCCAAGAACTGTACGCTGCTCATCGACACCTATGACGTGCGCGAGGGCTGCGAGCATGCCATTACGGTTGCCAAGGAGATGGAGGCGGTGGGCGAGCGTCTGTCGGCTATTCGCATCGACTCCGGCGACCTCGCCAAGCTCTCCAAGTATGTTCGCGGCCGTTTTGATGCCGAGGGCCTGCCCTATGTGGGGATCTCGGTTTCCAACGATCTTGACGAGTACACGATTCAGTCGCTGCTGGACCAGGGCGCGCCCATCGATAGCTTTGGCGTGGGTACCAAGCTCGCGACCTGCTATGACCAGCCGGCGCTGGGTGGCGTGTACAAGCTTTCCGCCCGCCGTGCGAGCGAGACAGATCCATGGACGCCGGTGGTCAAGCTCTCCGAGCAGCCCTATAAGCGCACGATCCCGGGTGTGCAACGCGTGCGCCGTTATTACGACGGCTTTGGCGGCCCAGTCTGCGACATGATCTACGACGAGGACCATCTGGCGGGGGAGGGCGCCGCGCGCGGCAATACCCTCGTGGCCGTGAATGATGCCGCCCTGGTGACCGACGTGTCCGAACTTGAGTATCGCGAGCTGCTGGTGCCGATCGTGCGCGATGGCAGTGCGGTGGCTCCGCGTGAGAGCATCCAGGACGCGCGCGAGCGCTGTGCTTGGGCGCTCGATCATCTGGACGCAGCTTTCAAGCGCTTCCTGTACCCGCAGACCTATGTGGTGGGCATGGAGCAGGGCCTGGCTCAGGTGCGCGACGAGCTCGTGCGCAAGAACATGGCCGCGGCTTCGGCCTTCCCCTGGGCAAAATGATCCGAAGGGGACGGAGGAAAACGGATCATTTTCGTCCGTCCCGCACCGGGTGCCCCGGCTGCTCCAGCTCGCCCGCCTGCTCAACACTCGATTGGTTTGACGTATGACGACTTCTTATAAGACGATGGTGGTAAAGATCGGTTCGTCCACGGTGGTGGGCGCCGATGGCAAGGTCAACCGCTCCTTTATCGGTGGGCTTGCCGACCAGGCCGCAGCCCTGCGCAAGCTCGGCTGGCGCCTGGTCGTGGTGAGCTCGGGCGCTATCGCCTGTGGCTATCCCGTGCTGGGCTTCGACCGCAAACCGGTCGGCGATCTGCCGAGCCTGCAGGCCTGCGCCTCGGCCGGTCAGTGCATCATCTCGTCGGCCTACGACGAGGAGTTTCATGCGCGCGACCTGCTCACCTCGCTTGTGCTGCTCACGCGCCACGACACGGCTCGCCGTACGTCCTACCTGCACGCGCGCGACGCCCTGCTGCGCCTGGTGGAGCTTGGCGTGGTGCCGGTCGTCAACGAGAACGATACCGTTACCGTCGATGAGATCAAGTTTGGCGACAACGACACACTGGCGGCGCTTGTAAGCTGCCTGGTTTCTGCCGATCTGTGTGTGACGCTCTCGGACATCGATGGTCTCTATACCGCCAATCCACATGAGGACCCCACGGCCGAGTTTGTCCCGGTCGTGCATAAGATCGATGCCAAGATCATCGCCTCGGCGGGCGATTCTTCCACATCGGTGGGCACGGGCGGCATGATTACCAAGATTCGCGCGAGCCGCATTCTCATGACGGCGGGCATTCAGAGCGTGATTTGCTCGGGCGAGGAGCCCGATGCGCTCGTGCGCCTGGCCCTCGGCGAGAGCGTGGGTACGCTGTTCGATCCGCCGGCGGAGCGCCTGGACATTGCACCCCGCAAGCTGTGGATTGCACTGGGCGACAAGGCGCACGGCTCGGTGACGGTTGATGACGGCGCCGCGAAGGCGCTGGTCAGCCGCGGATCGTCGCTGCTCGCGGTGGGTATTCGCGAGGTCGATGGCCAGTTTGCCGAGGGCGATGTGCTCGACGTGTGCGACCCGAGCGGCATGGTTGTCGCCCGCGGTATCGCCGAGGCCGATTCGGACGTGCTGGAGCTCGCCGCCGGCCGCCGCCAGGACCAGATTGCCAGCAACCGCCTGCTCGCAGACCTGGCCGAGAAGCCCGCAATCCATAGGGACAACTTGATAGTGTTTGCATAAAGAGAGGCAGCGCTGCGGCTCGTTTTGCCAGCAGTGCTGCCTCTCCTTTTCCGGCACTTGGGGACGTTCCTATTGTGCCGGCAGGTGGGGACACTCCTTTGCTAGAAGATTCGGCGCAGGTCTCCGCGGTTGAGGGACTCGTCGAAGAGGTGCTTGAATACCACACTGCCGTGCAGGCCGTCGTGCTCGAACTCGTTGGTTACCCAGGCGTGCGAGTTGCCCACGCGGCTGAGCGTGTCGAGCTGCAGACTCGAATCGACGTACATGTCATCGAAGTACACCGCGGCCTGGAGCGGCACCTCGTTGCAGGCCAGGCGCTGCGGGTCATAGATCTTGTCCCAGCTGGTGTCTTCCATCAGCAGGTCCATGGCGGGCTTGAAGGGCTTGAGCTCGGGCATCTGCTCGAACATCCACGGGAACATGGCCTCGCCGGTAAACATGAGCGGGCGCGCGAGGGTGTCGAACTCGGCGTGGTGTGCCTTCTCTTCAGCTGCGGCCCAGCCAATGGGCATAGTGTCACCGTCGGCGTATATGAACTCCTGCAGCGTCCAGTACAGCGGATTCGTGCGCGTGTTGGTGCGCTCGAAGGCGCGCATCAAAAAGCTGTCGGATACCGAGGAGCCGCAGCTCAGCGTACCGTCGCCTGTAACAAACGCGTGATCGATAATCCAATGCATGCGCTCAAAGCTCGGCTTCATGCCAAAGTCGCTGCCCATGAGCTGTAGGCGCTCGACCGTCATTGGCGAGCCGTCGGGCAGTACGGGCTTCTGAGCCTCGAGCGCATCGGCCAGGGCTGCCACGCGCTCGACATCGGCGGGGTAACGGTCGTAATACTGCTGCGTCTTGGCGGCCATGCGCGGGAAGGTGTGCGCGTAGACCTCGCTGGCGCTCGCCGGCACGTGCGGAATGCCGCCGCAGGTAAAGCTTGCCGCCACGCCCTCGGGGAAGAGCGACAGATAGCTCAACGTCAAAAAGCCGCCGTAGCTCTGCCCGAGTGTGACCCAGGGCTTGCCGCCAAAGCCCACCAGGCGCAGGTACTCAAAATCGCGCACGATGGAGCTGGTGAGGTGACGCTTGAGGAAGTCCGCCTGCGAGCGGGCCGCATCGGAGCCTGCCGCCTCGGCGCGCTCGCCCAGTGCGGCAATCGTGCGCCCGTCTACACAGCTGCTGCGCCCGGTACCGCGCTGGTCGGGCAGGACCACGCGGAAGTGCTTGACGGCCTCCTCGATCCAGCCATCGCTTGTGGGTGACAGCGGACGCGGGCTCTCGCCGCCGGGGCCGCCCTGCAAAAACAGAAGCAGCGGCAGATCGTCGTTGATGCGGTCGGGCGCGCAAACCACGCGGTAGAAGAGCTTGATGCTCTCGGGCGCGCCGGCGATTGGTGCCGGCATAGCGCCGCGGCGCATGGTGCTGCCGACGGCCAGGAGCATTGGCTCCAGGCCGCGCCAGTCGAGGGGGACGTCGATGCTGTGGTCCTCGACATACAGGCCGGGGACGTGGTACGAAGTAATGAGGGCCATGTGAGTCTTCCGTTCGTTGCGGTGTTTCGGGTTGACCAATTCTACCGCCGCGGGCGAGGCCATGCGCAAATCGGCTACCATGGTTGCAAACTTCTAGGAGAAAGGGCCGTCCATGTCGGTCGATATAGCCACGTATGTCCACGATCTTGCCGTTGCCGCTAAGGCAGCGTCGGCCTCGCTTGCCACGGCGAGCGACGAGCAGCGCCAGGAGGCCGTGCGCGCCATGGCCGCAGCACTGCGCAACGGTATCGACTCCATCGTCGCCGCCAACGAGCTCGATATGTCCGCTGCGCGTGATGCGGGCACCTCGGTCGGATTGCTCGATCGTCTGCTGCTGACGCCCGAGCGCGTCGAGGGCATGGCCGCCGGCCTGGAGAAGCTCGCCGAGCTGCCCGATCCCGTGGGCCGCGTGCTCGATCACCGTGTGCTTGCGAGTGGCGTGGACCTTACGCGCGTGAGTGTGCCGCTGGGCCTGGTTGCCATGGTCTACGAGGCGCGCCCCAACGTGACGGCCGATGCCGCGGGCATCTGCATCCGCACCGGCAACGCCTGCATCCTGCGCGGCGGTTCGCTGGCCTACCACTCGTGCGCCATGATTGCCGAACTGCTGGCCGATGCGCTTGAGGCCCAGGGCTTTCCACGCGAAGCTATCTCGATGATCGAGTCCACCGACCGCGAGGCCACCGGCGAGCTCATGAAGCTCCGCGGTATTGTCGATGTGCTCATTCCGCGTGGCGGTGCGGGCCTGATCCAGCGCTGCGTGCGCGAGTCGCTTGTGCCGGTGATCGAGACGGGCACAGGCAACTGCCACATCTACGTGCATGAATCCGCCGATTTTGACAAGGCGCTCAACATTATCGTCAACGCTAAGACGCAGCGCGTGGGCGTGTGCAATGCCGCCGAGTCGCTGCTGGTCGACCGTGCCGTGGCGGATTCGTTTTTGCCGGCGGTCGTTGCCGTGCTGCACGACCACGGCGTGCTGATTCACGGCGACGAGGCCACGTGCGCCGCATGCGCTGCCGCCGGGCTTGCCGAGGGCGACGACTATGTAGCCGCGACTGAGGAGGACTGGGGCCGCGAGTATCTGGCGCTCGAGATGAGCGTGAAGGTCGTGGCGAACGAGGACGAAGCCATCGCGCACATCAACCGCTACGGCACCATGCACTCCGAGGCCATCGTTGCCGAGGACGAGGATGCCTGCGAGCGCTTCCTGGACGCGGTCGATGCCTCGGCCGTGTATGCCAACGCCAGCACGCGCTTCACCGACGGCGGCGAGTTTGGCCTGGGCGCCGAGATCGGCATCTCGACCCAAAAGCTCCACGCCCGCGGCCCCTTTGCCGCCGAGGCCCTCACTACCTACAAATACAAGCTCCGCGGCACCGGCCAGGTCCGTCCCTAAACCTGTTGCAAACGAAAAACCACCACAAAGGTGCCTGTCCCCTTTGCGGTGGTTATAGGTGGCGTGGGCGGTTAGGCCTGGAAGGTGTCGCGATCGGGAGCGAAGGATTGCATGGCCGCGATGGTACGGTCGAAGAGCTCGGGAAGCTCCCAGCCCAGCATCTCGGCGCCCTGCGAAATCACGTCACGCGAGCAGCCGGCGGCAAAGCGCTTGTCCTTGAACTTCTTCTTGAGCGACTTGGTCGTAAAGTCCATAACGCTCTTGCTCGGGCGCATGATGACTGCAGCGCCGATCAGGCCGGTGAGCTCATCGCAGGCAAACAGGATCTTTTCCATCTGCAGCTCGGGTTTGGGCAGCGAGGTGTTGAAGTCCGACGTGTGCGTCTGGATGGCGCGAATGAGCTCGGGAGACGCACCTTCGCCCTCAAGAATCTCGGCAGCATAGATGGTGTGGTTCATGGGGTCGTCCTCATGCTCCTCCCAATCCAGGTCGTGCAGCAGACCGACGATGCCCCAAAACTCCTCGTTCTCGGGGTCGAACTCGCGCGCAAAGTAGCGCATAGTGCCCTCGACCGTCTCGCCATGGGTGATGTGGAACGGGTCCTTGTTGTGTTCGTTGAGCAGTTCGAACGCGCGGTCGCGGGTGATTCCGGCGGTAAGCGGCTCTGCCATAAGAGACTCCTTGTGCTCGTGGGTATCGATAAGAATGAATACTACTAGAACAAGAAAACCACCACAAAGGTGTCTGTCCCCTTTGTGGTGGTTTTGGCGCGGTTGGGTTAGTTGAGGGCGGCTTGGGCTAGGCGGGCTTCGGCGTCCTCCTCGGTGACGCCCAAGGCCACGGCGAACTCCTCGATGGAGCGACGCTTGGCCTCCTTGAGTACGCGCATGTAGTAAGAGCTGGGCTTTTTATCAGCTTCCTCGGCCTGGCGAATGCGGTGCATCATGGTCTTTGCCACGCGGACCGTCTCGGGCGCGCCCAGCTTGAGCTGCTGCTTAAAGTGCGTCTCCTCAAGCGAGCTGTTACGCTCGGTAAAGGTGTCGCACTCCAGCTCGTCATAGTGGCTCAGCAGGTGCTCGGCATCTTGCTGGGAGATGGCGGCATGCAAACGATCGGCCTGCGCCACGGGGTACATGAGGATCGTCTGCGCATGTCCCTGCTTGGTCTCGAGCAACAGCATGGGCTGCGGCGTGTCGTCCCTAAAACCGACGACGGTGCAGACTCCCTGACCCGGATGAATGACGTGTTGACCGATTGAGAACATGCTACCTCCAACTTATACGAATTTACGTATGTCTAGAATAACACGCTGACGTGCGCAAACCCTTACTTTATGCAGGAAAAGCACACAACTCTGATAGGTAAGAGTATTCGATAACAGACGCAGCTCATTCACACCTTTATGCATTTTCAACGCCTGCATAATCTGCAGGCAGACTGGCATCTTTGAGTGACTCCATACAAGCTGTAGTCATTTTTGTGCATATGCAATATCTATTAGCTTTACCCTGCGACAGTGCCCGTCGCTTGTGATAGAGTGCTACAAACTCTGGCTTTTGCCCTACGAGTGACCAAGAGCTCGGGGGCTTTAACACAAGGAGGATCTATGCCCGAGAAGATTGAAGAGCTGGTACGCGCTGCGCTTGCTGCGGCCCAGGAGGCCGGCGACCTTTCCGCATTTGAACTTGACGATTGCGCTATCGAGCGACCGGCTGACACTTCTCATGGCGAGTGGACCTCTACCATGGCCCTGAAGTCCGCCAAGCTGGCCCACTGCGCCCCGCGCAAGATCGCCGAGGCCATCGTTGCCCATATGCCCGAGGACCCCGCGATCGAGAAGGTCGAGATCGCAGGCCCCGGCTTCATCAACTTCTACCTCTCCGTTGCCGTCAAGAATGCCATCTTTGGCGAGGCTCGCGAGAAGGGTATGGACTTCGCTAAGTCCAACGTCGGTGGTGGCCTGAAGACCCAGGTCGAGTTCGTTTCCGCTAACCCCGTCGGCCCCATGCACATCGGCCACGGCCGCTGGGCCGCGCTGGGCGACTCACTCTGCCGTGTTATGGACCACGCCGGTTACGACATCCAGCGTGAGTTCTACATCAACGACCACGGCTCTCAGATGAACACCTTCGGCAACTCCATCAGCACGCGCTATATGCAGCTTGCCGACATCATCGCCAAGCAGGGCGTGGATATCGACGAGGCTCACAAGCTGCTGATTGCCGACCGCGACGCCTTCGTTGCCGACGAGAATGACGAGCATCCCGAGACTCATCCGTACCAGGATAACTTTGCCGAGACCCTTGGCAAGGACTCCTATGGCGGCGACTACATCATCGACGAGGCCGCCGAGTTCTGGCGCACTGACGGCGATAAGTGGGTCAACGCCGATCCTCAGGAGCGTATGGAGAGCTTCCGCGAGCGCGGCTATGTAAAGATGGTCGACAACATGCGCGACCTTTGCCATGCCGTTAACTGCGACTTCGATCGTTGGTTCTCCGAGCGCTCACTGTATGTGAAGGACACTGAGGGCGAGACCGCCGGCACCTCCGCCGTCGACCGCGCTTTTGAGAAGCTCGACAAGATGGGCTACCTCTACACCAAGGACGGCGCCCTGTGGTTCCGCTCCACCGACCTGGGCGATGACAAGGACCGCGTCCTGATCAAGTCCGACGGCGAGTACACCTACTTCGCCTCCGACGTTGCCTATCACTGGGATAAGTTCCAGCGCGTCGACCACGTCATCGACATCTGGGGTGCCGACCACCACGGCTACATCGAGCGCGTCCGCTGCGTCTGCGACGCTCTTGGCTATCCCGGCAAGTTTGAGGTTCTGCTGGGCCAGCTCGTCAACCTGCTGCGCAACGGCAAGCCCGTCCGTATGTCCAAGCGCAAGGGCACCATGGTGACCCTGCAGGAGCTCGTCGACGAGGTCGGTTCCGACGCCGCCCGCTACACGCTCATCTCCAAGAGCTCCAACCAGATGGTCGACTTCGATATTGAGGCCGTTAAGAAGCGCGACAACTCCAACCCGGTCTATTACGTGCAGTATGCTCACGCCCGCGTGTGCTCCATCCTGCGCCGTGCCGCCGACGTTACGCCCGAGCAGGCTGACGAGATGGGCATGAAGGCCGTCGCCGCCAAGGCCATCGGTGAGAACGTTGATTACTCGCTGCTGACCGACCCGACCGAGCTCGCCCTTTCGCGTAAGCTCAACGAGCTCACCGACCTCATCGCCAGCTGCGCTCGCGACCGCGCCCCGTTCCGTCTGACGCACTTTGCTGAGGAACTCGCCGGCGACTTCCACAGCTTCTACGCTGCCTGCCAGGTTCTGCCGAGCGAGGGCCGTCCCGTCGACCCCGAGCTTTCGCGTGCCCGTCTGGCCGCTTGCGACGCCGTCCGCGTGACGCTCGCCCTGGTGCTCACCCTTGTTGGTGTCTCCGCTCCCGAGCAGATGTAAGCTACGGGTCATTTGACCGCGCAAGTTTGGTTTAACTGAGCCTTGAAAGCCCGATCTCCCATATGGAGGTCGGGCTTTTTGCACAAACGCCGTCGTATTGACGAATTTGGGACTGCTGGAAATACGAAACTATGCCGGTTTACTACGATGAATTGAGAAATTCCAACCACGCCGGCTTTTCGCAAAAAAGTGCAAGGCATCTACCTGCGGTTTTAGTTCAACAAATTTCGGAGTGGTCGCGGTTGAGCGATTCGTCGTAGTAAACCGTCATAGTTTTGGCGGAGGCATTCAGGTTTGTGGGCGGTAAACCAAAGATTGTCCCTTTTGACTAGTCGTTTAAGAACGTCCTCAATGACTAAGTTGCAGGTGGTTGCGGTTGTGTTACACTAACGCTGCGTATATGACGCAAATATCTCGATACAGATCAATGATGTCCGTCGGTATTTGACGGAGCTAGACTGTTTAGCCGCCCTGAAGGTTTATGCAGGGAGCATGTGATCACAGGGCTTGAAAAGAAAGTTGAGCAAACACTGTGTCTGATCAACAGCAAGAAAACGAAATATCGACGACGCAAGCCGCTCCCGCTGCACCGGTTGCGTCGGACCAGGTCGCGGCGCCCGCGCAAGCCTCGGCTCCTGAGACGCCTAAGGCTGCTTCGACGCCTACGCCTGTAGCGGCTGAGAAGGCCGTGTCTGCAACTGGTGAGGAGGCTGCTCCGGCAAAGCCCAAGCGTACGCGCCGCGCGGCCAAGCCTGCCGATGACGGCGAGGAGGTCACCAAGCCCAAGCGCCGTACCACGCGCACGACGCGCGCCAAGCGTACCGTTGCAGCTGACTCCTCGGCGCCGATTTCCGATGAGGTCGCGCAGGCACGTGCGTTGGCGCAGATTAGCGAGGCTCAGGTGGTGCGCGCCCGCCGTCGTGCTGCCGAGCGTGAGGCCGCGGCTCTGACCGAGCTTGCAGCTCCGTTTGTGCCCGAGACGCCTGCCGCCACCGAGACCCCTGTCGCCGACCAGCCAACCGAGAAGCCGGTACCGCGCACACGCCGTCGCACGGCTGCTAAGGCCGAGCAGGTTGCCGATCAGGTAACCCCCGAGCTCGCTGAGGCTTCGGTCCGTTCCGCGGCAGGGGAGGGCACATCGCCTGTTGAGCCCGCTGCGCCTGTCGAGGCCAGCGAAGTTCCCGTTGTCGATCCGGCTTTGCGCCCGCACCGTCGCGGTCGCAAGCCCAAGGCTTTCGTCGAGGCCGAGAAGGCCGCAGCCGCAGCCGCCGCCGCTCGGGATGCTGCGGCGACCGCCGAGCCTGCAACCGCTGCCGACGCGCCCGTCCAGGATGCTACGACTTCCGAGGCCGTTTCTGCCGATGTCGAGCCCGCCGACGTCCGTCCTGGTCGCAGCCATCGTACTGCTGCTAAGCGCACGTCCAAGGCCAAGGCTGCCAAGAAGGGTGCGTCCGAGGTTTCCGCCGAGACGACCGCCGATGCATCGACTGATGCCGCCGAGCCCCAAGACGTCGAACAGTCTGCGTCCGAGAAGCCCAAGCGCGGTCGCAAGAAGTCCGCTAAGGCCAAGGCCGTCGAGCAGCATGCCGAGGCCGAGCCGCAGGGCGATTCCAATGCCGAGGCCAGCGATGATGCTTCGGCTAACGAAGACGCCTCCGCAACCGATGGCACCGCCCCCGTCGAGACCGAAGAGAGCGCTCGCCCCAACCGCCGTCAGCACAAGCGCAACGACGAGCGTAATGACCGCAACGAGCGCAAGGACGAGCGTAACAACGATCGCCGCAACCGTCAGCGCGACCGCAAGCAGCGCAATAAGGAGCGCAATGCCGCTCCCACCGAGCCCACGCTTTCGCGCGAGGAGCTCGCGGCCATGAAGGTCGCCGAGCTGCGCGAGAAGGCCAAGGAGTTCGAGATTGAGACGACCGGCAAGAAGAAAGCCGAGCTCGTCGAGGAGATCTACGTCACCGCCGCGAAGGCCGAGGGCTTCCGCGACATCAAGGGCATCCTGCAGATTCGTCCGGACAGCTCCGGTATCATCCATGCCCATGGCTACATGAAGTCCAACGACGACGCCTTCGTGCCCGCCTACCTCATCCGCTCCGCGCGTCTGCGCACGGGCGACGTCATCGAGGGCTCGCTTCGTCCTTCGCGCGGCGGCGACAAGCGCGCCGGCCTCGCCAAAATCACGACCGTCAACGGTCTAGACCCCGAGCAGATTCGCAACCGCCCCAAGTTCGGTGACCTCACCCCGGTCTATCCCAACGAGCCGCTGCGCATGGAGCATGGCAAGGATTCCATTACCGGTCGCGCCATCGACATCGTGTCGCCGATCGGCAAGGGTCAGCGTGGCTTGATCGTGTCCCCGCCCAAGGCCGGCAAGACCACAATCCTCAAGAAGATCTGCCAGTCTATCTCGATTAACAACCCCGAGGTGCACCTCATCTGCCTGCTCGTCGACGAGCGCCCCGAAGAGGTTACCGATATGCAGCGTTCCATCAAGGGCGAGGTTGTGGCGTCGACCTTCGATATGCCCGCCGACAACCACACTCGTGTGGCAGAGCTCGTCATCGAGCGCGCCAAGCGCATCGTGGAGCTGGGCGGCGATGTCGTGGTGGTGCTCGACTCCATCACGCGTCTTGCCCGCGCCTACAACTTGGCGGCGCCCGCCTCAGGCCGCATCCTTTCGGGCGGCGTCGATTCGGCGGCACTGTATCCGCCCAAGCGCTTCCTGGGCGCAGCCCGCAATATCGAGAACGGTGGCTCGCTCACCATCCTGGCCTCTGCCCTCATCGACACCGGCTCCAAGATGGACGAGGTCATCTTTGAGGAGTTCAAGGGCACCGGCAACATGGAGCTCAAGCTCGACCGCGACCTGGCCGACCGCCGCATCTTCCCGGCTATCGACCCCGTTGCCTCCGGTACGCGTAACGAGGACCTGTTGGTTGACGAGCAGATGCGTCCGTTTGTCTTTGGCCTGCGTCGCATTCTTGCCGGCATGAACAACACCGAGCGCGCAGCTGCGTCGTTTATCAAGGGTCTTAAGGGCACCAACACCAACCAGGAGTTCCTGGTGCGTTCGGCCAAAAAGCACAGCGACTACGAGCAGACGTTCTAGGTTGTCATCCACACGCAGCGATAGTCATCAATGCAATAAAGGGTCGGGGCTTTGAGCCTCGGCCCTTTTCTATATCGCCGCTCCGCGCTTATTTTTGACCATAAGACTGGCAAGCAGCAGGTTTCCCGTTTCAATCCGACATCGTCGCTTGCAATCGACAGGGCGGTTTCGCATAATAGCTTTTAAGCTTCGCGACGGATAACGCAGATGAAACGAACCATATACCGTTGCTTTGGGGCATAGCCCCGCTTCATCTTCTCTCGCGCAGCCAACTGAATGATGCGATTTGGGTGCTGGAAGATGGGGAGAGCTCATGGCTTCTTCTGATGCAACACAACGAGCAGTCCTTGCCGGACTTTCGTGCGGGATCGGCCTTGCCGCTCCCGTGGTTATGTATGCCGCGACGCTGCCGTTTTCGTCTGTGAACGAGACGGTCGTGGCGGGTGCGGTTCCCTTCGCCGTGGGCGCGGTGGCGGGCGTGGGCATCTATGCCGCCTCGCTGGGTATCTCCGAGTATCGTGCGCAGCGTGAAGAGCGTCTGTTCCAGCCCGATGCCATGGGCGGTGCCGCCAATCTCAATCAGCATCAAAGCGAGTTCAAGACCGCCTCGATTTCAGCTCAGCAGCAGGATGCGACTCCTTACGCTGCGGCTTCTGATTCTCAGGCTCAGGCGGAGCAGTCTACCTCGGCATTCCTTTCCGGCCTGACTGGTGCGTTCCAGCGCCGTCATGCCGATGATGGTGTCCCTACCATCGCTCGAGCCGCAGATGCTATGGACGAGGACGAGGCTTGGTCCATGATCGACAGTATGCTTGACGACGATTCGCCGGTGAGCTGCGACCCTGCACACTCGCGCGACGTCTATCAAGTCGCCATCGACGAGCTCACCAACGGCGGGCAGACCGGCTCCTTCAATCGCGACGACATCGCCGCCGCGGCACGCGCCGTGTCTGGCTCCCAGGCCGCCCCTGCGGGCAGCACGGCGGCTTTCGTGGCGCTCGTCGCCAACGCGGCAGCCAATAACGCCTACAGCGCTACCTCGGCGGACGCGAACGCTTCTGCCGACAATTCGTACGTTGATGAAGCCATGACTGCGGACGAGGAGGCCGTTGCCGCCCGCCGTGCCGCCGAAAGCTCGCTTTGGGGCGCTCCTGCCCAGCAGCAGGCGGCTGAGGCTGCGCCGTACAATGCAAACCTCGCCAGCATGCCTATCATCTCCGGTGCCGTGGACATCGATCTCGATGACCTCGATGAGCCTGCAGCCGTCACCGCATCGATTGATGCCCAAGATCGCATCGACACCGGCGACCTTCCGGACGCCTCGCTCGAGGTTGATGTTCCCATGGCCGATTACTCGGGCCACGAGGACATGTGGGCCGCCGCCACCGCGATTCTGGATGAGATTGACGAGCCCGCTCCTGTTGCAGCCCCCGCTCCCGTCGCTGCCCCTCAGCCTGCTGCCCCCGCCTATGTCGGCCGTCACAGTGCTGTGTTCCCCGAGGATACTGCCCGTATCTCGCGCGAGAGCATCGAGCGGGCCGAGGCTATTGCCGCCGGCATTATGGAAAACCGTCGTCACGAGCGCGTCAATCAGATCCTCGAGGAAGAGATCGAGCGCCTGCAGTCCTCAACCGCCAAGCGTACGGGCCGTGCCTATCTGAGCGTTATCGAGGGCGGTACCGCCAGCTTCGCGCCGCTCCGCGCGGAGGCATAACTTCTGCATGGTTAAGATCAATCGAAAATGGGCGGTTGTAACCTGCCTGATGGCGCTCTTGATCTGGGGCAATTCGCTGGTTCCCGGCTCGGGGTCGGGCTCGCTGAGCCTAACGGTCATGGAAGCTATCCGCGGTTTCCTGCACAGCGTGGGACTTCCATATGAATGGGTGACCAACTTTGTTGTTCGCAAGTGCGCGCATTTTACCGAGTATATGGTGCTCGGCATCTTGGCAACGCACGCCTTTGATTTTGAGGGCCGGCGCACCTTTGACGTGCTGCTGCCCACGGCGGTGTTCCTGCTGCTGATTCCCTCGATCGACGAGACGATTCAGCTCTTTGTGCCGGGACGCGCCGGCATGATCACCGATGTGATGATCGACTGCTGTGGAGCGGCAACGGGCGTTGTGCTCCGATATCTCTTACGGTCGCTGATGTGCGCTAAAAAGGCCGCCTAGGACGTATTGTTTGGTCCTAGGCGGCCTTTTTTATTTGAGGGCTTATATGAGGCGTGGTGGCGTCGTTCCGTAGGTCGGATTTGCCGGGCGCGCCACGCCCTGTGGGTGCGTCTGCTACTGAAGCGCCTGTGCGCCCAGGGCCAGGCAGCCCATAATGCCCTGCTTGCCCTCGAGGCTGTTGTTGACGATGTAGTTATCGATGTCGTTGACCTCGGGCGTGACGATATAGCCGTTGAGCATCTCGGCACACTTTTTGCGTGCGAGCGGCACGATGGGGGTGTGGTCGGCCACACCGCCGCCGATGATGATCTTTTGCGGCGCGTAGCACAGCGTGTAGGTCATGAGCGCCTGTGCTAGATAGCCTGCGAGCAGATCCATGGCCTCTGGGTCATCGGCCATGTCTCCGGCGCTCTTGCCATCCCAGCGCTTTTTAACGCCGGGGCCGGCGATGAGGCCCTCGAGGCAGTTGTCATGGAAGGGGCAAGCGCTATGCTCGCCGATGGTGTCGCGCGGGTCGCGCGTGACCAGGATGTGGCCGGCCTCGGGATGCATCATGCCGTGTACGAGCTTACCGCCCGAGAGCACGCCGGCGCCCACACCGGTGCCGATGGTCAGGTAGACCACGTCCGTGAGGCCCTGGGCGCAACCAAAGGTGACCTCGCCCAAGCAGGCAACGTTGACGTCGGTGTCGTAGCCGCAGGGAATATTGAGCTCGTTTTGGATGGTGCCCAGCAGGTCGAAGTAGCGCCATGCCGTTTTGGGCGTCTCCAGGATCTTGCCGTATTGGGGCGAGGCAGGGTTGACTGCGGTGGGTCCAAAGGCGCCGATGCCCAGCGCGGCGATGCCCTTGTTCGCAAACCATGCATTGACGGCCTCAACGGTCTCCTGCGGGGTCGTGGTCGCGATCTGCTCACGCTCCAGGACCGTACCGTCTGCATAGCCCGTGGCGCAGACCATCTTGGTGCCGCCGGCCTCGAGCGCTCCGATAAGCTGCTGTTCTGCCATAGTATTCCTCTCTCTGGGACGAGTTGCTCCGTGACTAAAGTATAGGGCTCTAAACCATTTAAGAAAGCGCTATAAAAAGAAGAAGCCTCGCAACGTGGCGGGTGAACTGCGCCCCAATTCTTGGACGGGCTAATAAGCGGCCTACGCCGCACAT
>NZ_QRTA01000014.1:0-52674 GCF_003457875.1 Collinsella sp. AF28-5AC
GCGAAAAGCTCATTTGTGCCGCAAGTGTACGGCTAACAACGAAAATCAACCATCGATGTTTTGGCATTGCAGCTCTAAAACGTTTGCAGCGCTTGGCAAACCGCGTAACTACAAAAGCTCGATTTTGCCGTCCTTCACAGTGAGTCCCATGTTGCCCGAGAGCAGATCGTCCAGGCGCGAGCCCACAAGCTCAAAGCGCCAGCCTTCGCGCAAGGGGCTCTGCTCGGGATGCTCAATATAGTCGGCCAGGTCATCGCGCGAGGCAATGACCGAGGTCGCCACTCCCGAGCGTTCGGCAACCAGGCGGATAAGCGCGTACATGAGATCCGTCACGCTCTCCAGCTCCGGAGAGATCTGGCGATGCCCGCGCACCATGAGCGGCAGGCGATCGTGCGGGCAGCTTGCGCCGCGCTTGATGGCCATGAGCGCACCGTCCACGTCGCGCTCCCCCAACTGATCGGTACCGCGAATGCTACGGAACTCCTCAACGCGCACGGGATTGCGCTTGACGAGCGCAAGCAGCGTGTCGTCGGACATGACCCACTTGCGCGGGATGTTACGGCGCTCGGCGCGGTCCTCGCGCCAGGCGGCGAGCTCGCGCGCGATGCCCAGCTGGTGGCGGCTGCACGAGTTGATGCGCTTGACCTTGCGGAATGCCTCGTGACGGTCGGCGCGATAGTGCGACTCGTCAGCCAGCGGGCGTAGCTCGTCGAGCACCCAGTCCACACGGCCCAGCTCGCGCAGGCGACTCATCATCTCGGTATAGGCGACGATCAGGTACTTGACGTCATCAATCGCGTACTCAATCTGCTTATCGGTCAGCGGGCGACGCGACCAGTCGGTCAGCGACTCGGTCTTGGGCAGCGAGACGCCGCAAAACGTCTGAACAAGCGCGCCATACGAAATCTGCTGGCGCTCGCCCAAAAAGGCAGCGGCGACCTGCGTATCGAAAATCGGTCGTGGCAGCACGCCCACGGTATGGAGCATAACCTCCATATCCTGCGAGCAGGCGTGGAAGACCTTAGTCACGCTCTCGTCTGCCATAAGCTCGGCCAGCGGCGATAGGTCGTCGATCACCAGGGGATCGACCGCGACGCTCTCGGCAGGGGTGGCAATCTGAACCAAGCACAGGCGCGGATGGAACGTGCGCTCGCGCAAAAACTCGGTATCGACGGCAATCGCGTCGAACTCACGGGCGCGCTGGCAAAAGTCGAGTAGAGCCTGATGTGTGGAAATGTACATATCAACCCATCGAATAAGGTTAGGCCCGAAAAACACGGGTAGGATATCGGCATTGCCTTACAACTATACTCGGTTAGTCACAGAACGGGAACGTAAGTATGCGCTGCCTTATCATCCACAACCCGGCATCGGGCCCCAGCTCAGATGAAATCTTCGCATTCACGCACGCCCTTGCACAGGGCGGCGACGAGGTCGTGATGCGCTTTATCGGCGATGGCATGGAACCCGAGGACGCCGTGGCAGACGTGCGCGAGTTTGATCGCGTGGTCGTTTCGGGCGGTGATGGCACTGTCTCCAACGTGCTCGACCAGATGCGCGGATGCGGTGTCCCCACGCTCGTCTTCCCCTCCGGTACGGCCTGCCTGTTCTTCAACAACATCGGCAATGCCCCCGAGGCGGCGGCGCTTGCCAAGGCTTGCCGCGCCGGTCGCACGGTCAAAGTAGACATGGGCGAGCTCTTTTGGCTCGACGAAGACGGCAACGAGAAGCGCCACGGCTTTATCATCATCGCCGGCTCGGGCTTCGACGCCGAGATCATGATGAAGGCCGCCCCCACCAAAAACGACATCGGCGAGATCGCCTACTTCCTCTCTGCGCTCGCCACGCCCAACCCTACGGTAGCGCACTTTACGATTGAGCATGACGGCATTGTCGAGGAGCTCGATGGCATCTGCTGCATGGCCGGCAACACCTCGGTCATTCAAAACGACATCAACCTGTTCCCCGATTGCCGCATGAACGACGGCATGGTCGACATCGCGGTCATCGAGCCCGTAAAAACCGTCCAGCTGCTCCCGACCGTGATCACCGCCGCGCTCGACCCCGCCGGCAAGTTGCTCGGCCGTCCGCAGTTCAAGATCATCCAGACCAAGGAAGCCAAGATCACCTGCACGCCGTCGCTGGGCATGCAGTTCGATGGCGAGATCATCTCCAGCAACTCGGGCGTCTTTGGTGCCCGCGCGCTTCCGCAATGCCTCGACCTCATCGTCGACGAATTCTCACCGCTCGGAAAATAGGAGGACCCCATGAACGACAATCCCCTGATCGGCTTTATTGTCATCGTCTTGGCCATGCTCGTCGGTTACGCCATCAACGTGATTCACCGCCGAAAGAAGTAAATCTACATTGGTATGATATTCATCCAATTATCGTCTCCCCTGCCGTTTATGCATTTGCCAAACAGCAGGGGATTTTCATTTCGGGCATTCCCAGCTACTTTATTCGACTACAGTAATTACAGGGCGTCTTTATTAAAGTAAAGCTATAAACTGAGTACAATTAACCGCTCATCGCATATTTCATTACGCTTATCGAGTAAGTTTCTTTCATAGATGAATATTGTTTCCAGTTCGTTACGCTAATGGGGTGTCTTTATTGGCTGAAGCCCTCTGGCAACGGAGGGCTTTCGCACGCTGGGAGGGAAAATGAGGAAAACTCACCCCGTCAACGCGCTCAAAAAGCTTGGCATAGGCCTCGCCTTTGGAGCTGCAACCATCATGTCCATGCCGACATCTGCGCTCGCCTGCACGCAGATGTACATGGGCAAGAACCTTACGGCCGACGGTAACACGTACTATGGCCGCACCGAGGACATTGGCACTCGTTACCTCAAACACTATGGCATCGAGCCCTCTTATGGCCCTGGTCATACCTACAGCTCGAACGAGTCCGGATTCTCCTACACCTCGACCAAGACTACGTATCGTTACAGCTACGTGCGCGACCATCCTGCTGAGTGGGACGGACGCTGGGATGCCTACTCCGAGGCCGGCATCAATGAGAAGGGCGTCTCCTGCTCCGCAACACTGAGCACCTCCTACAACGACGATGCCAAGGCAGCGGATCCCACGACCGAGCATGCCCACAAAGCAAATCCCGAGGTCAAAAATACCGGCATCGGCGAGTACAGCTACGCGGGCGTCATCTTGGGCGAGAGCGCAACGGCCCGCGAGGGCGTCGAGCTTATCGGCAGTCTAATTGACGAGCAGGGCGTCTGCTCCAACGACCAGATTGTCATCGCCGACAACACCGAAACTTGGCTGTTCGCCGCGCTTTCCGGCCACCAGTGGATCGCTATGAAGCTGACCGACGACGTCGCTTCGGTCAACCCCAACATTAGTAACCTCAATTTCCAGGTCAATCTTGACGATCCTGAGAACTGCCTCCACTCTGAGGGGATCAAGACTATGCCCGAAGAGAAGGGCTTCGCCAAGTACTTTGAAGACGGACAGTTCGATGTTGCCCAGACCTACGGTGTATCTATCAACAATACGGGCATGGGCTCTTGGGCGCGTTATATCCAGGGCCGTGACTACTTTATGGCTCCGCTGACCGAGGGCACCGACTACGAGATCGTCAAGGACAAGGACAAGAATGACGTCACGCTCGGTGCCATGGTTCATGAGATGCAGCCGCTGTTCTTCCAGCCCAGCAAGTCCGACTGGAACACGTTTGAGCTGATTCGCGCCTTCGGCAACCGCGGTGAAAAAGTCCCCGGCCTTAATGCCAATACTGACGGTGTCAGCAGCATCGGTTCCGACCGCAACGCCGAGGCCAACCTCTTCCAGATTCGAAAGGGCTATGACCCCGAGGTTGCAACCATCCAGTGGGAGATGCTCTCCTGCGCCGAGTTCTCCGTCGCTATCCCGCTATACTCCGCTCTGATGACCGAAGTCAGCCCCTACTTCAGCGACCAGACCGTTGATTATGGTCACTGCAGCGAGACGGACATCGTGAACAACGAGGAGCCCGAGAACTCCATTAACTACGTCCTGATGGACATCAACTCGCTTTGCTTCGCG
Source organism: Collinsella sp. AF28-5AC (assembly GCF_003457875.1). Lineage (NCBI taxonomy): Bacteria > Bacillati > Actinomycetota > Coriobacteriia > Coriobacteriales > Coriobacteriaceae > Collinsella > Collinsella sp. AF28-5AC. The sequence continues at coordinate 4,044 of NZ_QRTA01000014.1, forward strand.
AACCGCGCACAATTCGCCACCAGCGTCCGCACCTACCTCGATGCGCTCCAGAACGAGCTCATCGAGCAGAACAAGGAAGTCGACACCGCCATGCTGGCCGAGACGACCACCGAGGGCCGCACTGCCCTGGCCAACAAGGCCGGCAAGGCTGCTACCGAGAACACCTACAAGAAGTGCAAGGCACTGCTCCAGGAGATGCGCGCCTATCAGAAGGCCGAAAACTTCGACCAGCCCTTCACCCCAAGCGACCTGAACACCGAGACCAACGGCCTCAAGGTGTCCATCACCTACGCCAAGGATGCTCTTGCCACCGATCCGGTCACCCCGGATCAGCCCGGCACTCCCGAGCAGCCTGGTACTCCTGAGCAGCCCGGTACCCCCGAGCAGCCCGCTAAGCCCGAGCAGCCAGCCGCCAAGCCTGAGAAGCCTAGCAAGTCCGACACCACGACCACGGTAACCACTAACAAGACGAACACCAAGGGCGGCCTGCCCACCACTGGCGATCGTTTTGATGGCCGCATGGTGGCCGCATTCGCCATCGCTGGCGTTGCCGTCATCTCCGCGGGCGGTTACTTCCTCTACCGTCGCAATAAGGAGTAACGTCTTAGCTGGGCGGGCAAGGCAGCAATGGCAGCCTCGCCCGCCCAGCCCGCTCTTTTGACCGGCGGGAAACCCGCCTGAAATCTTTTCAAAAAAGATTTCCCCGCACGCACTTCGCTGTGCTATAGTGCAGCGCAACAGCAACTAGGTGCGACCGTGCCACGGTATCACGAAAGGAGCCACCAACATGAAGAACACGATGAAGTCTCTCAACAACTGGTGGTGGCGTGATGCGAATACGATCGGTCGACAGTGAGTCCCTCACGCCTGTTTTTGCGCTCTAGGTGATTGGAAGGCCTCCGGTTTCGACCGGGGGCCTTTTTCTATCTCGAGCCCGATCGCATTCGCATCACGCGCCTCCGCTTTTCTCTTGCACCCCCATTCCGAAAGGATTTTCACCATGTCTCAGAACACCACCGCCGCCCAGCCCCGCACCGTCCAGACCGCCGACCGCGGCAAACTCGACGTCCGTGCTCTCGTCCTGCTCGCCATCCTGCTCGCTGCCGGCTTCATCCTCAACTTCACCGTCGGCAAGGCCATCTCGGGCATCTCGGGCGGCATGATCAGCCCCGAGTTCATCATCTCGGCCTTCTGCCTCACCATCCTGGTCGTTCGCCCCAACATCGGCCAGGCGCTCGTCATTGGCCTCATCTCGGCTGCCGTAATCCAGATCACCACCGCTTCGCCGTTCGTCGATTTTGCCGCTGAGGGCATCGCCGCCATGCTCATGGCCGGCATCGTCAACGCCGCCGGCAAGAACGGTCAGGTCAAGCCCGCGATCGCCATTGTCGCAACCTTCCTGACCACCTTTGTCTCCGGCGTCATCTTCATGGTCATCAAGATGGCCATGCTCGGCGTGGTCGGCGAGCTCGCCGCCGCCATGTTGCCCGTCGTCGCCATGACCGCCGTCTTTAACGCCATTCTGGTCGGCGCCCTCTACTTGCCCATCCAGAAGGCCCTTAGGCTCAACTAACCCACAGTGCCCCATCGGTAAAGACTGTCCCAAACAACGAGCTCTTGGGGACGTTCTTAAACGACTGGTCATTTAAGAACGTCCCCAATGACTATGAAAGGTATCCATGGAAACGATCATCAACGTCGACGATGTCTCGTTCTCCTATGGCACGCAGACCGAGCAGGCGCTCAGCCACATCTCGCTCAGCGTGAACAAGGGAGATTTCATCGGCATCATCGGGCCCTCGGGCGCCGGCAAGTCCACGCTTGCCGCCTGCCTGTCGGGTGCCGTGCCCCACCACTACACCGGCACGTTCTTTGGGTCCGTCATGGTTGACGGCCACGACACCTGCGAGGTCTCGCTGACCGACGTGTCGCAAATCGTCGGCAGTGTGCTGCAGGATATCGACACGCAGATGGTCGCCTCGGTCGTCGAGGACGAGATGCTCTTTGGCCTCGAGAACTTTGGCGTTCCCCACGACCAGATCGAGCGGCGCGTGAGCGAAACGCTCGAGACCGTCGGCATCAGCGACCTGCGCGACCGCGAGATCGCCACCCTCTCGGGCGGACAGAAGCAAAAGGTAGCCATCGCCGCCATCCTCGCCATGCGTCCGCGCGTCTTGGTTCTCGACGAGCCCACCGCGGCACTCGACCCCGCTAGCTCCACGTTGGTCTTCGAGACGCTGCGTGAGGCAAACCGCGCACTTGGAATCACCATCGTCGTCGTTGAGCAAAAGGTCGCCCTGCTCTCGGAGTACTGCAACCGCGTGCTCGTGCTCAACCATGGCGAAATCGCGCTGCAGGGCGAGCCACACGAGGTCTTCGCGCATACCGACGAGCTCCGTGCCATCGGCGTCGACTGCCCTCGCGTCACGCGTATCTTCAATAGCCTCGAGGCCGATGGCCTGGTAAGCGGCACCCCCTGCTTGGATGTCGATGAGGCCGAGCGCCTGATTTCGGGCATCGTCGACCCCGCACACGCGGCTATCGAAGCCCAGGCGCCCGCCGGTTCCCCGCATGCACCGTCGTTGCGTCCTCATGCCAAGGACGCCGAACCCGTACTCACCTTCGACCATGTTGAGTTTGCCTATCCCAATGGCGGAGCCGCCGTACGCGACCTTAGCCTGACGCTCTATCCTGGCGAGCTCGTGGGCATCGTCGGCCAAAACGGCGCCGGCAAGACCACGCTCACCAAACTGCTCATAGGCCTGCTTAAGCCCGCCTCGGGCAGCGTGCGCGTCACGGGACTGGATACCGCAGCCGTTCCCACGAGCCGCATCGCTCGCGAGGTCGCGACCCTCTTCCAAAACCCCGACCGCCAGATCTGCAAGGACACCGTGCTCGACGAGGTCGCCTTTGGCCTGGAGCTTGGCGGCATGGACCGTGCCGAGGCTCTGCGTCGTGCCCAACTCGTCATCGACCGCTTTGGCCTGCCTGCCGATGAGGCGCCGTTCTCGCTTTCGCGTGGCCAGCGACAAATGGTGGCGCTTGCCTCCGTCGTAGTGGTTGAGCCCAAGATCGTCGTACTCGATGAGCCCACGAGCGGCCTTGATTACCGCGAGTGCATGACCGTCATGGAAACGGTGCGCACCATGGCCGAGCGCGGTTGCGCCGTTATCATGGTCTGCCACGATATGGAAGTCGTCTCGGATTTTGCCGAGCGCATTGTGGTGATGGCCGACGGTCGCATCCTCGACCGCGGCCGCACGCACGAGCTATTCTCGAACATCGAACTCATGCAGCATGCCTACGTGGAGCCTCCCCAGGTTATTGAACTCTCGCGCCGTCTGGCATCTTCCGTCTCGCCCGCTTTTGCGCAGGTGAGCGAGGTCACCGATGTCGTTCGAATTACCAAGGAGATGGTCCACCGTGGTTAACGTCATCGACTACATGCCGGGCGATACGCTGCTGCATCGCCTGAACCCCGTCGTCAAACTGGGCCTCGCCGCTGCCATCATCGTCGGCATCTTCTTGTCCGACACCTACGTAGCGCTGCTGGGCTTTTTGGCACTCACCCTTGCACTGGGTGCCTATGCCGGCGTCGTCGACCGTCTGTTCTCGCTGCTCAAGTTGCTGATTCCGCTCGCGCTTATCATGCTGGTGCTCCAGCTGGCCTTTATGCGCGATGGCAACGTGGTGTGGGGTTTTATCACCGACACGGGCCTCATCACAGGATCGAAGGCCTGCCTGCGCCTGCTGGGTGTGGCGTTACCACTCATCCTCATGCTCATGGTGACCAAGCTCAACGACCTTGCCAACGCCTGCGTCGAGGTGCTGCACGTGCCGTATCGCTATGCCTTCACCTTTACCACGGCGCTGCGCTTTGTGCCGGTGTTTGGTCAGGAGATGAATGCCATCATGGAGGCGCAGACCGCACGCGGCGTCGAGTACGACACCAAGAACCCCATCAAGAAGCTTAAGCTCATGTTGCCACTGTGCGTGCCGCTGCTCATCTCAAGCGTGGGCAAGACCGATGCCACAGCCTTGGCGGCAGAACAGCGCGGCTTCTATCTGCGTACGCGCGCCAGCTCGTACAAGCGCTACCCCATCAAGGGCCTGGACATCGCCGTGCTCATCGTCAGCATCGCCCTCATCGCCATCGGCTTCCTGTTCTAGTTCACCACCGACAGCAACCGCCCAACGCAAAAGGCCTCGGCTCGCACCAAACGAGCCGAGGCCTTTACTGTTTCACCAGATAAAACCTACCAAAATTAACCTGTCCCTTTTTGGCGGGTCGGAAGCTAGAGGCGGTAGGGGGCGCCGCTGCGGATGATGGATTCGCGCACCAGGACATCCATGGCGTCGAGGGTGATCTCGGGCATCTCTCGGTACTTTTGCAGCACCGAGAGCTCGGTGCAGGCCAGAATGACGCGGTCGCAGCCGCTACGGGCGAACTCCCACATCACGCGGTCGAACTTATCCATATCGGGCTCACGTCCGGCCTTCACATCATCGTAGATAAGCGACATCACATCGTTCTGACGTTTCTCGCTGGGATAGACGACCTCAACACCCGCAGCCTTACATTCGCGGCCGTAGACGCCCGCGCCCACGGTTCCGTCGGTGCCCATGATGCCAATCTTGTGCACCGGCTCGGCCGGCATACTCAGGTTGGGGTCGAACTCGCACTCCCCCATCACCGCACCGGCCAGAGCATAGCGCACCGACTCACGCGGCATGTGGATAATCGGCACCTTCGTAAACGACTGGATCTGATCGTAGAAGTAGTGTGACGTGTTGCAGGGAATGGCAATGTGCGCGCAGCCCAGCGACTCGAGTGCCTGGGCACACTCTTTCATGGTCGCCAGCAGCTTGGCATGCTCGCCGGTCTTAATGGCCAACGTGCGGTCGGGCATGGTCGACTTGGAGAGCACCACCATGTCGATATGTTCCTGATCGCAGGCAGCAGCCGTGTGGCGCACCACCTGGTCGTAGTAATACGACGTGGCCTCGGCGCCCATGCCGCCGATAACTCCCAGCTTTTCCATCGCCGCCTCCTTGGTGACGCTTGCGCAATTGCGCGTATCATACCCGCGCCCGCCCGATGCAAACCGGACGGGCGCCGCGCTCATCTACTTGTAATACGTCTTGAACAGCTTGAAGTGGCGCAGCTTGGTGTGCCACATGCGCAGCCAGCGGTTAAAGACAAAGTCGCCCTTCATAAACGAAGGGTCGGCGCCCTTGCCCTCCTTGTCCAGACGATGCACCTTAGCGCGCAGCTCGGGATCCTTGACGTACTTGTCGACGACGCCCATGGGGACGACCATCCACAGGGCCTCGTCCTGAGCCGTCACAAACTCCGGCTCAAATGGACGGTTGAACACATACTCGTCCACCACATACTTGGCAACGTTAAAGCCACTGTTAGTGACGTAGTAGTTGCTGCGGCCCTGGCGCGTGTTGAAATCGAAGAACTTAAACGAGCCGTCGCGCTCGTCGTACTTAACGTCAAAGTTGGAATAGCCCACAAAGTGAAGGTCCTCGAGCAACTTGCGCACGCCGTCCATGAGCTCGTCGTTGGGCTCGGTAATGATACAGGCATGGTTGCCGACACCGTGGGGCTGATGCTCCTCGAGCAGCACATGGCCCAGGCACATCATGCGCACCTTGCCGTTGCGGTCGGAATAGCTGGTGAGCACGCGCATGTACTCGTCGTTACCGGGCACGCGGTCCTGCAAGATCAGGTCGTCAGTGTAGCCGCTGGCATACGAATCGCGAATGACCTGTTCCAGCTCGGCGCGGTCGGCAATCTCATAGGCCTTCTTCTGGCCCTCGAACTCGTGCTGCCACCACATGATGCCGTCAGAAGGCTTCAGAATCATCGGGTAAGGAAAATCGATCTGGTCGAGCACCTCGGCAGGTGCCTCGCCTTGGTCGTTCAGCATCGCCATGGTGAAGGTAAAGGTATGCGGATAAGGCACGCCATGCTTCTCGCACAGCTCGTAGAAGATCTCCTTCTTCTGGCACTGCTCGAGCATGCTGTAGGGAGCGTAAGGCGCGACGATGTTATCCGCCAACTCATGGGCATCCTTGGCCTGAGCCACGAGGGCAACATAGTTATCGCCACAGCCCACAAGGACAATCGTCTTATCGGCATGCGCTTGGGCAATGCCGTTGACGGTTTTGAGCATCACGGGCATGGTATCGATATCCACGTTGGGCGTGTAGTCGATAATCTGGCTGCGGTACGCGGGACCCGTCTGGTACTTGCCAAAGACCAGACTCTTGACCTGGTACTCCTCGTAGAAGGCGCGCGCCACCGAATAGGCGTTGATGTCGCCACCGAGCAGCACGGGAATGAACTCGCGCTCTGTAAATTGCAATGCCATGGAAACTTCCTATCATGAACTGCCCACACAACGGGCGGTCTTTGCGCATCTGATTTATTCTAGCGTGCCAAGCCGCCGACGCCCAAAGCTCCACCGTATCTATGGCAATCGACGTAATCGTCCAGCACGAAGGCCAGCACAAAGACGGCGCTCACCGTTGTATGACAATGGGCAATGAACCTACCATTGTTGTAGGATTCAACATGTTGCCCGCCCCGTCGAAAGGTGCACCGTGCCCCAGGCTCATCCGATCAACAACCCCATCATTGACGCCGCCAAGCGCGAACTTGCGGATCGTGCCCAGACGGCAGCTCCCCTACGCACCGCAAACGATGCTTACAACGGGCCTGCCCGTATCGTCTCAATCAACACGTCGGAGCACAAAGGCACTCGCAAGTCGCCCGTCGCCGATGGACGCGACACCGTCATCGAGCAATTTGGCCTCGCTACCGATGCGCACGCCGGACATTGGCACCGCCAGGTCTCTTTTTTAGCCGCGGAGTCCATCCAGACGGCGCAGGCGCGCGGGCTCGATGTGCACGAGGGCGACTTTGGCGAGAACTTCACCACCCAGGGTATCAACCTGCTCTCACTCCCCTTGGGCACGCAGCTCAAGCTCGGCAGCGAAGTACTCGTCGAAATCAGTCAGATCGGCAAAGTCTGCCATACCCGCTGTGCCATCTACTATCTCGCCGGCGACTGCATCTTTCCCCACGAGGGCGTTTTCGGCGTGGTACTAAAGGGCGGAGAGGTCCATACCGGCGACGAAATCCAGGTGGTCAAGCTCGGCGACGGCACTTGCTCGTTCACCCCCGCCGAGGCGCTCGAAGAGATTGAGCAGGCTCGCCAGGAGGGCACGCTGTAGTTGTAAAACCCCACGTTGAGATAGCTTTTACAGCCCAAAGTTCCTCTTAAACAGGCCCCCGTAACGTTAAAGTTGAACTCTATGGTTTCTCAACAATTCATCATAACTGCAGGTCAAAGCCAAAGCCTCAAGTTCAACTTGACCCTTTGGAACCTTTAAGGTTCAAGTTGAGGTCGAAAGCAGTAGTAGAATACCGTTCGAACCATAACCTACGATTGATTGCAGAGGGACTGGATGCAGCATTCGAATCATCGCACCGCAGCGCTCATTGCGTCGAAGCCGGCTCGTATCATCACGAGCGCCGCGCTCGCCGTTGCGCTGACGGCCTCGCCGATGCTCTCCCCCGTTGCGGCGTATGCCGCCTCGCAGGCAACGCAGGACCAGCTTTCCGCAGCCCAGCAGAAGATCGAAGCCGCCACGAGCGCCTACAACGACGCCCGCACCAAACTCGATGACCTGCAAAAGCAGATTGACTCCAATGAGGCAAGCATCGAGGAAATCGAGGCTAAGCTTCCCGAGCAGCAGGCCAAGGCAAGCTCTGCCATGCGCGATCTGTACAAGTATCAGAAGGGCACCAATCCCATCGTGAGCTTCCTGGTCAACGCGCAGAGCCTGGGTGAGTTCATCACGACCTGCAAATACACCAACCAGATCACGAGCTCGAGCGTCGACGAGATCGAAGAGCTCAATAGCATGCAAACCGAACTCGAGCAGAACAAGGCCGAGCTCCAGCAGGCCAAGTCTCAGCTTGAGGCGGAGCAGAAAAACGCCGAGGATGCGCTGGCACAGGCCCAGCAGCTCCGCAGCGAGGCACAGGCAAAAGCCGAGCAGGAAAATGCCGCCGAGCTTGCCAAGCTTGAGGCCGATAAGGCCGCTGCCGCCGAGAAGCTCTCGGGCGAGGGCGTAAGCGGCAGCAATTCCAGCAGCCAGGCCACCAACACCAACACCACCATCGACACCACGGTGAACAACTCCAATACCGGTAGCTCCGATTACGATTCGTTCATTAATGAGTGGACGAGCCGCATCGACAATTATCTCGCCGGCTCCCCTATGGCAGGCCAGGGCTATAACTTTGCCGTCGCCGCTTGGAATACCGGTGTCGACCCCCGTTGGTCCCCCGCCATCGCCTGCATCGAGAGCACCAAGGGTGCTTATTGCGCCAATTCTTATAACGCCTGGGGCTGGAGTGCACGTGGCGGCGGTTGGCGCAGCTTTGGCAGCTGGAGCGAGGGCATCTCCGCTCACGTTGCCTATCTGGGCGCCAACTACGGCTCCACCCTTACCCCGGCTGCGGCCAAAAAGTACTGCCCGCCCACGTGGCAGGACTGGTACAACAAAGTCGCCGCTCAGATGAACCGCATCTAAGTGCAACTGCAAAGGGCCCCAATGGGGCCCTTTTCTTTTAGGTAGCGGAGGTATCGACAACGCCGGTCGCATTGGCAACCGCGACTATGACGATCATGCATAGGAGCAGCACACCCAATGCCTTGAGCCAGAGTTTCGCGAGTTTCTTGCCGCGATAGCTGTCGAGCAGTGCGAATCGCCGACGAAGACGGCGCTTATCGAGCAGCGCAAAATGCATAAGCACCATAAGGCCATCGACAAAGAAAAAATACTCGATTATGAGAAGCCACGTCGGGTAGCTTTGGTTTGCTCCCGTGGGGTGAAAGACGGCAAAGTGACTTCCGGCAAAGAACACAAGCAGCGAGAAGCAGACGAGCGTATTCCAAATACGCCCCAGAGACTCCGGAACGCGAGAGAGCAAACCGCATGCAGCGGAGGCGGCAGGCCTAGGAAGCCCTGTGGGGTTCTGGAGCCCTTGGGGCGTCAACACCGTCTCCGAGGCCGGAGTACGGACAGGCGCAGGCGCAGGAGGCCGCACGGGGCGACTCAGATCGTATGCCGCGCGCGTCGCCCGTCCCAACGCTTCCGCGCTCGCAAAACGCTTGGCCGGGTCGAGCGCCATCGACATGCAGATGACATCGGCAAGTGGGGTGGGAATGCCACGCGCCTCGCATTGCTCGCGCATGTCGAGCCCTGGTTTAGGGTCGACTCCCGTCAAGCAGAAGAACAACAGGGCGCCAAGTGCGTAGACGTCGCTTCGCACGCTCGTCTGCCCAAACCCATACTGCTCGGGCGGCGCATAGGGCCGTGTCCCAAACTTGATGGTGTCGGCATCGGCGCCATCGCGCCATACGCGCGCGATCCCCAAGTCGATAATCACCAGCGACGAAAACGTCAGACCGTCATCAGGCGTATAGTTGGCACCTGTCATGATGATATTCGACGGCTTGAGGTCGCGATGGATCACCGGCGCCGACGTCTCCCCCGCCATCGCAAAACCGGCGTGGAGCTCGCCCACGGCATCGCATAGGGCAGGATACAATTCGTGCGCATAATCGGGGGTGGCTCCCAGACGGTCCACCAGCGCCCCGAGTGTCTCCCCTTCGATGTATTCCATAACCACGTTGAGCTCGTCGCCCGCACGACGACAATCGACGATTCTGGGCAGGTGCTCAAAACGCCTACCTGCCCGCTGAGCGGCAAACAGACGCCCGTATGCCCCACCGATTTGAGCCGAAGCATCGATGCGCTTACGGACAAAGGGGCCGAGCGAACCACCGCCGGTTCCTTCAAAGTACACGAGCTCGGTTGTTTCAACGGACGAGCGCTTAAGTACACGCTCCACGCGATAGCTGTCGTCGCGATCGAGCGACGCCAGGTGCTCGGCAAGCGCTGCGGTCAGCTCGTCATTGGAATATGTTGGGGTCTGAGTATCCATAGCCTCCATCATAGCGCAGGGCGCAGACACCCCATGGCATCCGCGCCCCGTTCGTTTGCATCGTTGTTCGACAGCTCCACCGGCTCAGATATCAGCCGCTAACTCACCGTCTCCTCGCCAAAGCGATACAGCTCCTCGTTGACCTTTTGGAGGCTGCACCCGCGATCGATGCAAAAGATGATAATCGCATCGCGGTGGTCCTTGCAGTTAAGGACGCTTACCCCGGCAGCCGTCAGCGCACGGTTGGTCTCTTTGAGCGTCAGCGCCATCGCAAAGGCAATCTGCAGCACCTTATTGCGACTCGGATGACGCGCGCCGGTAAAGATCTGATAGCCAAAGGTCTCATTGAGATCGGCCATGCGAACCACGCGCGAACGCTCCAAGCCCTTTTCCTGCAGTAGCTGCTTCAGGTAGTCCGAAAGCGACGGGGCGGCAAAGTCGTGCTCCCTGATATAGCCATCGATGTTCGGCGCATCGAGAAGCTCATTGAGCAACTCCTCGGTCAGCTTTTTATCGGGCATACGGCTTCACCTCCCCCAGTGCATGCAACATGCTAGAAACCACTTACGTCCGAACGCTCCCAGCTAGCAACCTGGTCGGGAGACACTGTACCCAGCGCCTCGAACTTCCAGGAGCCGCCCGCCTTCAGATGATTGGTGTTTGCAAGAGCCGTTCCAACCTGGTTGCCATCGGCATCATACAGAACATACTCAATCTGAATGTAGCTCTTTTCCTTGTCCGTGTTATTGGTCAGCGTGCCCGTGATCTTATAGGCAAACTGATTGGAGGTGTCTTCAGCCTCATCAGCAATGGTATACGGTTCTTGCGGTTCTTTTTGCTCCTCAGCCTGCTGTGTCGCCTCGGCAGGTTTTGCCGAATCGCTCGCAGACGAATCGGTTGAATTGCCACCCATAGAGCCCACGGCACCGACGATAACCAGCACCACGATGACGCCTAGGACAATCTTGCCGATCGGCTTCTTTCCCTCTTTTGCCATTATTCATCCTTCCTACGATCCGGCTACCGCGCCGGCACACAGCACATCGTAGAAAGGATTGAACTTGAATTCATTAGCTGAGAGCTAAGGCTGCAGTAAACGGCCAATGCAGTTATCCAAACGCCGAGCAAACGCACTTTGCGCAACCGTCTGCTGGCAGCGCGTCAACCCACCGTTACGGATTCCCCAGTAAAGGCGCTGATCATCAACAGGACAAAGAACACCAGGTAGCTGGCACTCAGCGGGTACGCAATAATCAGGAAGACGACCCAGCCGACAGTGGTTTTACCGTCGGCACGGCGTTGCTCGCGATTGCGGCAAAGCCAAATCGTCACGCCAATGGCCACAATCAGCAACACGAGTGCCGCTGCTGCCAACCCGGCAAGCGCAAACATTACGCCAATGCTCACAGCGATGACCGGGAGCAGCAGCAAGCCGCACCCGCAACCGCCCGGACTATATACAGCAGACTGTCGGCGTCGCTTCATCGCCGCGCCACCCCATCATCTCTGAGCACTACAGTGCGATGGCCTGCTGAACAGGAACGATCTTATCGAGTTCCGGTTCGATCCGCCTTTTCTCGACCTCAAGGTCAAACGCCACCTGAGCGCGCAGCCAATAACCATCCGTCAGGCCAAAATAACGGCAAAGACGGAGGTCGGTGTCGGCCGTCACGCGACGTTTTCCCAAGACAATCTGCCCGATACGCTGAGCCGGAATCCCGGTCTCTTTCGCAAGGCGATATTGAGAAATGCCCATGGGAACAAGAAACTCCTCTTTGAGAAGCTCACCAGGGGTCACCGGCGACAGCAAATCGGCCGAGGTCTCATCACTTGTGATAATCGACGATTTCGACATTCCAAGCCATCTCCTGTCTCCACTCAAAACAGACCCGATAGCGCTCGTTAACACGGATGCTATATTGACCGGCACGATCGCCCTTCAAAGCTTCCAGGCGGTTGCCCGGCGGAACGCGAAGATCATCAAGCGAAGCACAAACCTGCAGTTGGCGAATCTTCCTCAGCGCAACGCGCTCAAAGGGCACGAACCTCCTGACCCGCACACCCATGGCAAAGCGTTCGGTATCCTCATCTTTATACGATGCAATCATAGTATCGCCTTACGTTAGTAACGTCAAACGTTTCTATAGACTTACATCTCTATTATATCGTACGTTTGTTCGTGTTTTCTAGAACAAATAGTCCTTCACGCCTTAGTCAAGCGAAAGTAATCGTTTGTAGACATCGAAGCCTTTGAGAAGAATCTCCTCGTCGAAGAGCATGCTATCGGTATGCAGAGCGCTTGTGGCATAAGCGGGGCAGCCATCCGAATCACTCGGGTTGTCTTGGTCCTCTGGCATACCCGTACCCAGCAGGAAAAACACGCCCGGCAGATGGCGCTGATAGAACGCGAAATCCTCGGCGATCAGCAGCGGCTCGTCCACAAGTTGCAGCTCGGGCAAGGCAGGCATGATGTTGGCAAACAGCTCGGGGTCGTTGTCGACCGGCGGATAGCCCTCGGCAAAATCGAGGTCATATGCGCAGCCCGTTGCGGCGCATGCCTCATCAAGCACGCGGCGCACACCCTCACGCGCACGGTCGAACATGTCGTCCGTAAACACACGCAGGCTGCCGGCAACATGGGCCTCCCCCGCCACCGCGTTGCAGACGGTACCGGCCTGCAGCAGACCAAACTTACCGATACAGGGCTCGTCGGTGCCCAGCTCGTCCATCAGCTCGCGCTCGGCAACCAAAAACTTCGCTGCCGCCAACGCGGCATCGTGCGACTCCCCAACCGGCACACCATAGGTCTTAGCGATGTGGATGCTCGTACCGTGAATATGGATATGCGTCTCGCTCGAACGCGCCAGCAGCGGACCGGAACAACTCGCCAACGTGCCGGCAGGCAGATCGGGCCACACATGGAAGCCAAAAATGCGGTCGGCCCCATAGCGCTCGAACACACCACTCTCGCATACCGTCTTGGCACCACCTGTCGTTTCCTCGGCCGGCTGGAACACAAAGAGTACGTTGCGCCTAATGGCGCCCGGCTGCTCGCGAATCGTACGGTCGACATACGTCGCGGCGGCAAGTGCCATGGCCATGTGTCCGTCATGTCCGCAAGCGTGCATCTTGCCGGGATGTGTCGAGGCGAACGCTGCCCCTGTTGCCTCGGCAATGGGCAGCGCATCCATATCGGCGCGAATCGCCGTGGCATGCGCGGCACCAACGCCGGCGTCGAAGAAAGCGCAGACGCAGCTGGGGCACGGATGGGTCACCTCGCAAGCGAGCGGTGCCAACACGCCCTCGATATAGGCAATGGTTTGCGGAAGATCGAAATCGAGCTCCGGAATGCGATGGAGATCGCGGCGATAGCGACGGAGTTCTTGGAGCTCGGTCATAGAGGATCCCTTCGTGAGGCACATCTGTTGCAACTTATTGTGATACAGGATTGTGGCGCACATGTTTCCAGCATATCCTTGCATTTTTTAAACGTTATATACGAATACTCTTGTTTGGTAAAGTGCAACGTGATAGGGTCTTTACCACTTGATAGAGGCGCGGGCACGAAGAGCCGCGGGCGAGCCAGCAGGCTTTGACCCCGTGGGGAGGCGAAACCCGCCGAACTGGGTTTTTCGGGCACGAACAACCTGGTGGGCCTGTGGGAAACACCCACAGGACTGTCTGCAGCAATGCGGGAGCGCTATCCGGACATTGGGTCCACGCTATGCGGATTCGATGCGCAGATGGCGCCGTCTGGATAGCGAGGTTTACGGGACATGGCATTGACCCCCAACGAGGCATATGCGGCCAAGCAGCCGTTTGTGGACAAGGAGACACTCGAGCATATCGTCGAGCAGTTCCCCACGCCGTTTCATCTATACGACGAGGCGGGCATCCGCCGCAACATGCAAGAAGTGTGCGACGCCTTTGCATGGAACCCGGGCTTTAAGGAATACTTTGCCGTCAAGGCCAACCCCAACCCGGCGCTCATCTCCATTCTCAACAAATACGGCTGCGGCTGCGATTGCTCGAGCTATACCGAGCTCATGATCGCCCGCTCGCTGGGTATCACGGGACACGACATCATGTTCTCGTCCAACGATACGCCGGCTGCCGACTTTGAGCTCGCCGACAAGCTGGGCGCCATCGTCAACTTTGACGACATCAGCCACATCGAGTTCTTTGAGCGCGTTGCGGGGCCCATCCCCAAAACGGTCAGCTGCCGCTTTAATCCAGGCGGTCTGTTCCAGCTCTCCAACGGCATCATGGACAACCCGGGCGACTCCAAATATGGCATGACCACCGAGCAGCTCTTCGAGGCCTTCCGCATGCTCAAGGCCAAGGGCGCCGAAAACTTTGGCATCCACGCATTCCTTGCCAGCAACACCGTCACCAACGACTACTACCCCAAGCTCGCACGCATCCTCTTTGAGCTTGCCGCACGCCTGGAGCGCGAGACCGGCGCGCACGTCGCCTTCATCAATCTGTCCGGCGGCGTCGGCATTCCCTATCAGCCCGAGCAACAGGCCAACAACATTCACGCCATCGGCGAGGGGGTACACGCTGCCTACGACGAGATCCTGGTTCCTGCCGGCATGGGCGATGTGGCCATCTGCACCGAGATGGGTCGCTTTATGATGGGTCCCTACGGCTGCCTGGTCACCAAGGCCATTCACGAGAAGCAGATTTACAAGGACTATATCGGTGTCGATGCAAGCGCCGTCGACCTGATCCGCCCTGCCATGTACGGCGCTTACCACCACATTACGGTGATGGGCCAGCCGGGTGGCGACGACAAGACCACAGCGCCCGTCACAGACACCTACGACATCACGGGCAATCTGTGCGAGAACAATGACAAGTTCGCCATCGACCGCGAGCTGCCGCATATCGAAATGGGCGACCTGCTCGTGATTCACGACACCGGTGCGCATGGCTACTCTATGGGCTACAACTACAACGGCCGCCTGCGCTCCGCCGAGGTCCTGCTGCGCCCCGATGGCTCGGCCGACCTCATTCGACGCTCTGAGCGCCCGGGCGATTACTTTGCCACGCTCGACGTGCTGCCGTGCGGCCGAGAGCTGCTGGCCAAGTCGCGCGCCGAAAGTGCCCGCCGTCGCGCCCAAGACGAGCGCCTAGCAGTCGCAGCTCAATGGAACAAACGCATCCAGATCGCGAAGGCGAAGGAGAAGAACATGGACATCCGCACTCTCGAGGGCTCAATCGTCGCCCTAGTTACGCCGTTTAAAAAGGACGGCAGCGTCGACTTTGACGCGCTCGAGCGCCTTATCGATTTCCACCTGCAAAACGGCACCGACGCCATCCTCACCCTGGGCACCACCGGTGAGAGTGCCACGATGACCGATGACGAGGACAACTCCGTCGTCGCCGCCGTGGTCAAGCATGTTGCAGGACGCGTCCCCGTCATCGCCGGCTCGGGCTCCAACTCCACGCAGACCATGCTCACCAAGTCGCTCACCTATCAGGGCCTGGGCGCCGACGGTCTGCTGCTCATCACCCCCTACTACAACAAGTCCAATGAAGAGGGTATCTATCAGCACTTTAAGACCGTCGCCGATGCCGTTGACATCCCCTGCATCCTGTACAACATCCCCGGCCGCTGCGGCTGCGGTATCAGCGAGCGCAACGTAGAGCGCCTAGCCGCGCACCCCAACATCATGGGCATCAAGGAGGCCTCGGGCAACGTCGCCTACGCGGCCAAGATCGCCCACCTGCTGTCCGATGACTTCCGCATGTACTCGGGCGAGGATGCACTCACAGTGCCGCTCATGAGCCTGGGCGCTTCGGGCACCATCAGCGTGTGGGCCGACGTGCAGCCGCAGCTCGTACACGACATGTGCCGCGCTTATCTGGACGGCGACGTAGCGCGCGCCCGCGATATCCAGATTGCCGGCCAGCCGCTCATCAACGCCCTCTTTAGCGAGGTCAACCCCATCCCCGTCAAGGAAGCGCTCGCCCAGATGGGCATGATCGAGGCAAACTACCGTATGCCGCTGTGCCCCATGGCAGACGACACGCGAGCCGCACTTACCGATGCTCTGAAGGGAGCTGGTCTGCTTGATTAAGACCGTCATTATGGGAACGGGCCGCATGGGCTCGCTCATCCGCACTACCGCCGAAGGCATTGTCGACGCCGGCGGGCAGCCCGTTTTTGATATCGTCGCCCAGATCGGTTTTGATCTGTCCGGGCTCGAGAGCGCCCCGGCAGCCGATGTGATTATCGACTTCTCGAACGTCGTGACCTTCGATGCCGTCGTCGCCTATGTCGAGCGCACGGGCGCGGCGTTGGTCTCAGGCACCACAGGCTACACCCCCGAGCAGATGGACCGCCTGCGCGAGCTGGGTCAGAACGCCCGCGTCATGCACTCGGGCAACTACTCCATCGGCATCGCCGCCCTGCGTCATCTGGTGGCCCAGGCCACACGCGAGCTGCCCGGCTTTGACTGCGAGATCGTCGAGACGCACCACAACCAAAAGGTCGACGCCCCCAGCGGCACTGCCAAGTTGTTGCTCGACGCCGTCGTCGAGGCCGAGCCCGAGGCAGGCTACCACCCCGTCTATGGCCGCGAGGGCATGTGCGGCGCGCGCGACCCCAAGGAAATCGGTATGCACTCGCTGCGCGGCGGCACCGTAGCCGGCGTGCACGAGGTGGGTTTCTTTGGCCAGGACGAGGAAGTCACGCTCACCCACCGCGCCACGAGCCGTCAGATCTTTGTCAACGGCGCCCTGGCAGCCGCGCAGAAGCTCGTCGCCCGCGAACCCGGCTTCTATACGTTCGACCAGGTCATGTTTGCCTAACCAGGTATCAACCGAATCCACCCAAAGGAGAGATAGCAAATGAGCAACGCAGCCGAGATGGATGCACAGGAGATTATCAACTACATCGCCACCGCGCCCAAAAAGACGCCCGTCAAGCTGTACGTGCGCGAGAAGCCGGGCATGAAGGTTGCCTGGGGCGACGCACATGTCTACGGCGGTCGTCGTGGCAAGACCGTCTTTGGCGACTGGGATGAGCTTAAGGCCATCCTGGACGCCAACGCCGACTCCATCGATTACTACGACGTTGAAAACGATTGCCGCAACTCCGCCGTGCCCATGCTCGACCTTAAGGGCATCAACGCCCGCATCGAGCCGGGCGCGATCATCCGCGACCGCGTCGAGATTGGCGACCGTGCCGTCATCATGATGGGCGCCATCATCAACATCGGCTCCGTTATCGGCGAGGGTTCCATGATCGATATGGGCGCCGTGCTGGGCGGTCGCGCCACCGTGGGTAAGAACTGCCACATCGGCGCCGGCACCGTGCTGGCAGGCGTCGTGGAGCCCGCCAGCGCCACGCCCGTCATCATCGAGGACGATGTCATGATCGGCGCCAACGCCGTGGTTCTGGAGGGCGTGCACGTAGGCAAGGGCGCTGTCGTTGCCGCCGGCGCCGTGTGCGTCGAGGACGTCCCCGCCGGTGCGGTCGTGGCCGGTGTCCCCGCCCGCGTCATCAAGATGCGCGACGAGAAGACCGACAGCAAGACCGGCCTGGAAGAGGGCTTACGTCAACTTTAATAGTTACGCGGTTTTGACAAACCGCGTTTTCGCTGACTTATGCTCAACCTGCGGGGCAATTCATCCCCAAACAAGAAGGCCGAAGCCCCAAAGAGCTTCGGCCTTTGCTTTCTCGCTGTAGACGTAACGCAACTTATCGATTCTCGATGCTGCCGATATTCTTGAGTTCGATGGAGATGAGGCCGTTGGGCTCATTGACGAACTCAATGTACTCGGAATTCGAACCCATCTCGGCCGGGAAGCTGATCTCGATGCCCGTATCGGTACGAATCTTGTGATTGCGCACGGCCGCGCGCTCGACCTGCTTGCGCTCCACAGGAACGCGCTCAGGAACCTTCTCCTCGGTCAGTGCCGCGCGCACGCTCTCTTTGATGACCGGCTCGTCCTCAAAGACCTCATCGACGATATCCCAAGGCGGCAGCTCCTCGTCATCCTCGACCTTCTCGGCAACGGCAGCCTTAACCTTAGCGAGCGCTACGGCCGTATTGGCACCGTGTTCCTCGGCGACTTCCTCGACCACACGCGTCACGGTGTCGATGACCTCCTTACCCGATACGCCCGTGTCGCACTGCAGCAGGCCATCGGGGATAAGCATACGATCCTCGCCGGCAATCTTGCGCTTCTTGTCCACGTAGCCGATCTCCATGGTGCTCGCGCGCACGATGGCATAGCTTGGCACCTTTTGCGAGGGATTCGGCAGAATAGCGTAGTGGCGCGCGATGTCGTTGCGTACCTCCCCTTCCTCGCGGCCCACCTCGTGCATAAAAGCCTGCTTGGAGCCCAGCAGCATCACGGCAAACCAGCGGGCATCCTCATCGTCGTCAAAATCAGCCACGAGCACATCGGTAGACTCGGCTTTCTCGGCTTTGGTGAGCTCGGAGGAGATAAACTCCGCAATCTGCTGCGACAGGTCCACGAATTCGCGCTCGCCAAAGAAATAGCCCTTGAGCTCGCCGCCGAACGCAGAGTTCTCGGCAAACGTGGCGCGTTTATTGTCGGCCGAGGTGCGTGCGCGGCGCAGATGCGTGGTTACGAAATTGCGCACGGTACGACTTTCGATATCGAGCTCGCGCTGGCTCATGACGTTGACGGCAGAGTCAAAGTCCAGGATATGCAGAATCGCGTGATTGATTTTCATATACGGCATTCCGTTCTAGATCGATTTCGGCACGAACCAGTATAGCGGTCGATCCCGCCCCAGGCGCATCGAAGATTGGTGCATCGGGGACAGGTTGCTTTGCACCAATGGTTAGCGCAGGAGCTCGGACTGCCAAGCCTCGAGCTGTTCTGCCAAGCTCTTGCCGGCAGCGGGCATGTCGATCTGGGGACGTTTGGGCAGAAGCGCACACTTAAGAATCGCAACGATAGTCTGCGAGACAAAGCGTCGTGTATCCTTGTCAAAGCCTTGCGCAGCCTGGAGCATCACGGGCAGGCTCTCGCGCAGATTCCCAGCGATATCCGCAAACCGCTCAGCACCCGTAGCCTCAAGCACGGAGAACAACGCATCTACAAAACGCTCGCGCTCGCTAGGCGACACCGCAAGCAGCATCTCGCGAATGGAGCCATCAACGTATCGAGCACCGGCGGACAGGCGCTCACAGTACACGAAGTCGCGACCATCAACCACCCAGCTAAAGGGATTATGCTGAAGCAGGCTGAACTCGGTGCTCTCAACGATGGCATAGTCCTCCTGTGTCTCGAAAATCATGCCAAAGATCGACGACCGAGGTAGCATCTTGTCGATTCGACCGGATAGGTCGGCGAAGGCGTTGCCGCTCAGAAACTCCTCGACGAAGCCCGGACCATCATGGGAATACGCCCGTTCGATTCGCTCACGGGCGACATCGGGGCACATCGCCGCACCGTACACCGCAAGGTTTCCACCCTTGGAATGACCTCCGCACAAAAGCGGCCCGTCAATCGCATCCGCCGCCTCGTCCACATAACGCGTCGCGGATTCCTGGGCCGGCACAGGACACCGGAACGCCATGTTAAAGTCCTCTTTCCAGCCCACAATCGTGCTGTCGGTCCCCCGGAAGGAAAGATAGCTAAACCCCGCCGGAAACCGGAACGCCATGGCTGCAAACTGCTCTGTCGCCACCACATCGCTCACGGCACGATAGCCGCAAACGTGCACGCCACGGTAGCGAGGGCTTGCTGCCACGGCCTCCAACAAGGCCCTGCTCCCCTCTGGGTCCCACAAGTCGTCAATCATGTCCCGGTAGCACTCGGCACGCAGCAGCTCGCGTACGTCTAGGCCCTGCCAGTCCGTCAGCTCCGCCATATCACCCGGCAAACGCAAATAGGACAGCCACGCAAAGACCAGGCTATCCACCGCGCAGAACGGCCGCTCCTCAAACGGATCAAACGCCGTCTGGGCATAGGTCAAAAAATTAGGCGAATCCGACATGGCCCTCCCATCAACTATGGTGCATTGAGGTCAGGTTACTTTGCACCAAAAAGGCGCCCGGGCCGTGTGGACCCGGACGCCTTCATTGTAGCTTTTCGCTCTGGCGAGCTTGATTTAGCAGGAGAAGTCGACGCTGTCGATGATGTCCTTGAGGGCCTTGGCGGAAGCGGTGAGCTCATGCTGCTCGTCATCGTCCAGCGGGACGGGGACGCGGCAGACAACGCCGTCGCGGCCAACGACAGTCGGCATGGAGATGGCGAGATCGGACAGGCCATACTCGCCCACCATGAGCGAGGAGACGGGCAGAACGGTCTGCTCATCGCGCATGACGGCGGTGCAGATGCGCTTGACGGCCATGGCGACGCCATAGTAGGTGGCGTGCTTCTTCTCGATGATGGTGTAGGCGGAGTTCTTGACGTCCTCGGCGATACGCTTCTCGGCAGCCTCATGCTCCAGGTGGCCGTGAAGCTCACAGAAGGTGTTCAGCGGAACGCCGGCAACCTGAGCGCTGGACCAAGCGACGAACTCGGAGTCGCCGTGCTCACCCATGACATAGGCCTGGACATCGCGCGGGTCAACCTCGACGTGGGCACCAAGCATCTGCTGCAGGCGGCCGGTGTCGAGCACGGTACCGGAACCGATGACGTGGCCCTCGGGCAGGCCGGACATCTTGATGGCGGCGTAGGTCAGAACATCGACCGGGTTGGAGACGATTAACAGAATGCCGTCGAAGCCGGACTTCTTAATCTCGGGAATAATGGACTTGAAGATGCTGACGTTCTTGTTGACCAGGTCCAGGCGGGTCTCACCGGGCTTCTGGGCAGCGCCAGCAGTGACGACGATCATGGCGGCGTCGGCGACATCGGAATAATCGCCGGCGTAGATCTTCATCGGCTCGGCAAACGTCATGCCGTGCGCGATATCCAGGGCCTCACCCTCGGCACGGTTCTTGTCCACGTCGATGAGGACCATCTCGGAGAACAGACCACTCTGCATCAGTGCGAACGCCGAAGACGAACCGACGAAACCGCAGCCGACAATAGCGACCTTCTTCTCGTTAACCATTAGAAACTCCCATCTCTCTCCACAAACAAGCCGCCCGGGAACGACCCGAGCGGCTTGTCGTAATCCCAATACATCCAATCGGGACTTTGATTATGCCCCTATTCGCAGCCAAAAATCGACCGTTTACCGAAATTGTTTGCAGAATTCGTAAAATAACTGCACGAAATCGGTTTCGAGCTATTGACGGGTCGAAATAGGTTTCTAATACAGGCCAGCCTCGCGAATGGCCTCGACAGCCAAAGCGATCTGATCGGGCGGCAAGACCAGTGCCATACGCACGTGCCCCTCGCCCGAAGGGCCAAAGCTCGCGCCCGGCGTCACCACAACGCCGGCCTTCTCCATAAGCTCCTCGCAAAACGCCATGGAATCGGTGCGACCACCGGGAAGCTTGGCCCACACAAACATAGAGCCATGCGCGTTGGGACGCTCCCAGCCCAGGCCCTCAAGACCGTCGCACAGGGCATCGCGGCGTTCCTGGTACTTCAGACGCTGCGCCTCGACCTCATCGCGCGGACCGTTCAGGCAGGCGATAGCAGCCTTCTGGATCGGGAAGAACATACCAAAGTCGATCTGGCCGCGCAGCTTGGCAAAGGCAGAGACCACGTCCTCGCGGCCGACCAAAAAGCCGATACGCGCACCGGTGACGTTAAACGACTTGGAGAGCGAGAAGAACTCCACGCCCACCTCGAGCGCGCCGGGATACTGCAAGAAGCTGCCACCCGGCTCGCCGTCGAACACGATGTCGGAGTACGCGTTGTCATGGACGATGAGCAGATCGTGCTCGCGGGCGAAAGCGATGATCTCCTCGTAGACCTCGGGCGTGCCCACCGAGCCGACCGGGTTCGCGGGCAGCGACACGATCATATACTTGGCACGGTCGGCAACCTCGGGATCGATACCCGCCACATAGGGCAGGTAATTATGCTCGGCAACCAACGGATAGTACTCGAGCTTGGCATCGGCGATCTTGGCACCTGCCTCAAAGACCGGGTAGCACGGATCGGGAACCAGAATGGTGTCACCCGGATCGAGCAGGGCCAGGCCCAAATGGCCCACGCCCTCCTGTGTGCCGTTGCACGACTGCACCATGGACGGCGTAATGCCCGAAACGCCAAAGCGGCGCTCATAGTAATCGCACACGGCTTGCTTGAGTTCGGGCAGGTCGCGCAGGGCATACTTCCACATCTCGGGATCTTGGGCTGCCTGCGTGAGCGCCTCGACCACGTGGTCGTACGGCTTAAAGTCGGGCGTGCCCACGCTCATGTTGTAAATGGTCTTGCCCTGAGCCTTCAGCGCGAGAAGCTTATTGTTGAGCGAGGCGAAGACCTCCGCGCCAAAGCGGTCGAGACGCTGCGATGCCTGCATGGTGCCACCTTTCGATATAAAAAACGCGGCGCTCCGACAAGAGCGCCGCGCGATACGGGCCATCAGATTTCAAAAGTGTAACGCTTACAACCCCCGTATTGGTTCAATTTAGCCAACCTTAGTCAATTGGATTGAGGGCGTCGATCTGCGCGAGCCACAGACGTGAGCTTGCGTCACTCGGCATACGCCAATCGCCGCGCGGGCTGAGCGTCACCGAACCCACCTTGGGACCATCGGGCAGGCAGCTGCGCTTAAACTGCTGGGCAAAGAAGCGACGGTAGAACGTACGTAGCCATGTGTGGACGGTCTTGACATCGTAGACGCCCTCAAAGCTCTTGAGCGCCATGCGGTAGATCTTGGCCGGCTCAAAGCCAAAACGCAGCAGGTAGTAGAGGAAGTAGTCGTGCAACTCGTATGGGCCCACCAAATCCTCGGTCTTCTGCGCAATCTCGCCGTCGCCCGTGGGCGGCAGAAGCTCGGGGGACACCGGCGTATCGAGGATATCGAGCAAGACCTCGGCAATGCGCCCGCCAAAGACATCGGCGGCATAGCGCACCAGATGGCGCACAAGCGTCTTGGGCACGCTCGCGTTGACGGCGTACATGCTCATGTGGTCGCCGTTATAGGTAGCCCAGCCGAGCGCCAGCTCCGACAGGTCGCCCGTGCCAATGACAAAACCGCCAGCCTGGTTGGCCAGGTCCATCAGAATCTGCGTACGTTCGCGCGCCTGGCTGTTCTCGTAGGTTACGTCCTGCACGGCCGGATCGTGCTCAATGTCCTTGAAGTGCTGCTCCACAGCCGCGTGGATCGAAACCTCGCGGAAGCTCACACCCAAGTCGCGGGCGAGCGACTCGGCATTCGACTTAGTGCGGTGCGTCGTGCCAAAGCCGGGCATGGAGACTGCCGTGATGCCCGTGCGCGGCAGCCCCAGTGCATCGAAGGCACGCACGGCTACAAGCAGTGCCAGCGTGGAGTCCAGGCCGCCCGAAAGACCGATGACTGCAGCCTTGGTACCCGTATGGGCAAGGCGGGTCTTGAGGCCGGCAGTCTGCAGGTCGAGGATGGTCTCGCAGCGCTCGGCCAGGTCGCCGTGGTCGGCCGGCACAAAAGGCGCGCGAGGGAAAACGCGGTCGATATCGCAGGCATCGCGCAGAACAGGCTCTTTGGCCAGCACGCCCTCAAACGAAAACTCAACGGTCGTGGCCTCCGGCGCATCGTCCGCGCGCGCCCACGTCGTCGAGCGACGGCGCTCGGCAACCAGGCGGTCAAGGTCAACGTCGGCGATGGCCATATCGCAGGTAAGCAGTTTGGTCGCGGCGAGCTTGGAGCCGTTTTCGTAGACGAGGTTCTCGCCCGCAAAGACCATATCGGTCGTGGACTCGCCCTCACTCGCGTCCGCATAGGCATAGGCGCAGTACAGGCGCGCGCTCTGGTTGGATATGAGGCTGCGTCGGTAATCCGCCTTACCGATAATCTCGTCCGAAGCCGACGGATTGAGGATCACCGTCGCACCGGCAAGCGCCATCTCGGTCGAAGGGGGCGCCGGCACCCACAGGTCCTCGCAGACCTCAACGCCCAGCACCATATCCTCGGCACCTTCATCACAGCAGCGGTAGACAAGCCCCGAACCCAGCGGAACCGGACCCTGACCGGCAAACTCGACCCACACAGAATCTACGGGCGCCGGAGCAAACCAGCGGCGCTCATAAAACTCACCGTAATTGGGCAGATACTTTTTGGCCGTGAGGCCCAAAAGCTCGCCCGCGCAGCACACGGCGGCGCAGTTGTAGATACTCTCGGCAACTGCAACGGGAAGACCGATGGTAAAGACAATCGGCAGCCCGCGGGTTTCATCGAGAATATGTGCCAGTGCGGTCTCGCAGGCATGCAGTAATGTGCGGTTATGGAACAGATCGGCCGCGGTATAGCCAGTCAGATTAAGCTCGGGCAAAACCAGAGCACGAACGCCGCGCTCGGCAGCCTCGCGAACGGCCGCCAGCGCAACCTCGGCATTGCCCTCGACATCGGCCACGCGAATCCGCGGCGACGCCGCCGCCACACGCAAAAAGCCATCGTTCTTATTAGCCGAAACGCAGCATTGCTTTGTTGATCTGGACACTGGAGGCCCCTTCTACCCTGAGATTCAGTCTAACGGACGTTCACATATCTCTAACTAGCCAAAGCAACCTCCCAGTTTACTGAGAGGCCAACCTGTGCTAAGAGCATGTATTTCAAAATTAAGGCATATCAACGTCACATCTGCATATCAACGTCACATCTTTCGCAAATAATTCAATTGAAACACAACTACCATCATAATTGAAAATACACCAAGTCCTGTAACGAGAATTGAGAACATCGCGATGCTCGTGAACAGCGAAACAAGGAGTGTTGAAATAACAACAGCAACCGATTGCAAAGACTCCCTAATTGAAAACAGGCCTATCGATTCAGATCCGTCTCTCGCCAAATCCTGCAGCGATGTTATGAGAAGCACATCTTGAATGGCGTTTCCGGCACCGACGATAAAAAGGAAAATAAACGATATCCCAGACGCATAGCGATAGCCAAACGCCAGATACGCACCGAGCGCAAGATACGTCACAAAACAATATGATTTAACGCAATCGGAACCACTGATTAAACGACCATATATTGTATTTCCGAACAACAGTCCGATTGTAAGACTGCTCTGAAGGAATCCGTATTGTATCGATGACGAGTCAAATTGCAATTGCGCTATAGCTGGCAAAAGAGAATTCAGAGAGCCGAATGCCACGCCACTAGAAATATCGATTAATAGGAAACCAATTGCCAAGTGCTTCGCGCTAAGATCACTAAATTCAGTCCTGTATTTTTCATTTTTGCTTATCCCCTCTTTATCATTAACCTCGATAACCGACGGAACATCTCGCAGCAACCAGAACGACGCGGCAAAAGATAGCGCGTCTAATGCAAGAACAGCCTCCGCCCCAAATTGAGCGACAACAAAACCGCCGGCAACTGGCCCCAGAACCATCATCAAATTCTGCAGAAACCCAAACGAATTATTAATTACGTCGCGATTGATACTATTCGTATTGGCTCTTAACAACGAGTAAAAGCAGGGCATTTCAACCGTTCGGCAAAGCGATACCGCGCACGTAATAGCAAACATACTCCATTTACTATCAACAAAAATATAGCAAATGAATAATCCCGCGCGAATTAAGTCTGCCAATCTCATGGCCTGCAGTGTCCCGATACCCATCTTCTGAGGCAGCTGCGCGAGCGCAACTGAAAACAGAGAGGGGGCAAATCTGCAGCAGACCATCAAAGCAGTTGCAGAAACATCGTGAGTTACCTCGTAAATCAGCATTGGCAAAGCAATATTCGCACACCAATTGCCTATTTCGCTTATCCCTCTAGCAATATATAGGACCCGAACCGGACGGCTAGCTCTCAATACCGTGAACATCACGATTAACCTCGTATTTCAGGCCTCGTTCATCCCTTAATAGGAATCCATAATCAACCAAATACCGCCTCAACACGGCATAATCAGGATAGAGCTGTGAAAGCACACGATTAACCTGAAGCTCCGTATAACTTGTATTTAATTCAAAGAAAGAGACGGCCCATAGCAGCATGATTCTTTTATAGCTTTCCTTTTTTGGAATTGAAACCAGCTCGCCATTCTTGAGAAATCGTTTTTTAAAGTCTATTAGCTCATCCATTCACATCCTCCATTTCATACGCATCTAATACTAAAAATGCATACGCTTTAGGTCATCGCATTCAGCTTCTTTATTCGAACTAATCTAAATAATTTGCTCAAACACTCTTCGAAAGCTCGTTTTTCACTCTGAGTAAAATGCCCTTCCCAGTCAGTCCACGAACAGGAAGGCAACTCACAACGAGCGGAGTCGAAGCCCTCTGCCGTCGGTCGTTCAAAATGCACGATAACCTTTTCGACATCGACATCTGTAATCAGGTCAGAATGAATGACCTCGGTACCGTCTTCGAATGTCATATACGGGTACATCACGTAAACCACCTCGCAATCGTAAGTCCAGTTTAGCATCAAGCTATTTCGCCAAAGACAGCAAGCCCCCCTTGATGAGTTGATGGTATCTGTTAAACGTCACGCACGATTCACATCTGGTGGGTACCCTGATGGCTACACGAAACGAAGCAGATTTACACCGGGAGGACCCCGTATGACAACCAAGTACACTGACGCGCCGCGCACGCGCGTTATGACGCCGGCATCGCTCAACAACGGCGTGCACGAGAACCACTCCATCGGACAGACCATGGCCATCGCGCCCAAAAAGGGCCTGTTCGACGACATTTCCATTCCTCAGATCATTGCCGGCGCCGCAGCCGCCGCCACGAGCGTCGCGCTTGCCTCCAAGATCGGTATCGCCGGATCGGTAATCGGCGCCGCCGTGAGCTCGGTCATCACCGTTGTGTCTTCGCAGGTCTACCGCCACTTTATCTCTGCCAGCGCCGAAGCCCTCAAAGGTACACACACCGCCGACGACTACCCTGCCGGCGCCTATGAACCCGTTGAGCTTGATGCCGAGGAGCACCTGGGCGGCGCCGCGACTACGCAGGAGATGCGCCAGATTGCGGGGCGCGCGACCACGGCGCGCGTCGCTCCCGACAGTCTGCGCGCCAAGGCGGCGGCAGAGCGCAGCCAGACGCAAAAGAAGGTCATCGTCTTCTCGATCGCCATCGCCATCGTCGCGGTCATCGCCTGCGCCGGCGCCATCCTTATAACCACCGCCGGTGAGGGTCTGGGCGAGCGCCCCGAGCCAATCCTTTCGTCGCGCACGACCGAGAGCGATGCAAATGGCAACACCCAGTCGCAGGATCAGCAGGCACAGGCGGACGGCACGCAAGACAGTTCTACCTCTGCCGATTCGTCCTCGAACACCCAAAACCAATCGCAGGGCACCGATTCCTCTACGGCCAACAGTGGCACGCCGTCCGGCACGACCGACTCAAGCCAAACGACTGACGGTTCACAGCCGAACACGGGCGACCAAACGAGCGACACCACGTCGGGAACGGGCGCAGCAGACAGTAGCAACACCAACAGCTCGAGCGGAACCGCTTCCGGCACGGCATCTGACAACTCGAGCCAAGGCACGGCATCGGGCAACTAGGCACTGCATCCCCAGATAGGCAACCTGTACAACGGGCGCGAATCGAAAGCGGTTCGCGCCCGTTTGCCTTGGGCGCCGAGGCGGCACGCCCCGTGCGATGGTAAGATGCTTTGGTGTGTAAAGAGGAGATTTGCCATGAGCAAGACAATAGTTAGGCCCACGCTTTCGCTGGGCAACCACATCTATCTGTATCGCCTGCTGCGCGATGCAATCGGATGCGGCAAGCAAACGTTTATGACGCAGGTCGAGGAGGCACTCGCCGCTGGTGACATGGCCGCTTATGACCTCGGCTTTGAGTCCACGCGCGAGCTGCTCGAGGAGCTCGACGACTGCATTAAGCTGACCGTCTTTAAGGGCGGTCGCCTGTATGCCACCGTCATCGCCAACGATGCCTGGGATGCCGCCCTTGCCAAGGGCGAGGACAAGCCCAAGGCAGCCAAGGGCGCTAAACAGTCCTACAAAAAGAAAAAACGCGGTGAGAAGGACCTCAAGGCCGTGCGTCCCAAGCACGTTAAGCGTCCCGAGCCCGTAGTTGAAGCTGTGCCCGAGCCCGAGCCCGAGATCGAAGTCGCTATTGAGGTAACGGCAGAAGCCGAAACCGAAATCGCCACCACGGCCGATCCCAAAGTCATATCCGAGCAGGAAGCCACTGCGGAGCTCAACGAAGCTCCCAAGTCGACAACCGAAGAAGCCGCCAACCAGCCCGAGACGTCTGCGTTCCAAAACAGCGATGTCTTTGGCGACGAGGCCGAGGACGATCAGCCTTGCGAGCCCGCAGAACAGGACGCTACCGAGGTGGCATCGGAGCCCGAGGCACCGCAGCCTGCCATCTCGCTCACGGTCGTCTATGACCCCGAGAACGCCAACGCCGGCATCACCACCATGGCCTCCACGCCCATCGAGGCAAAGTCGAGCGTCGAGAATCAGAGCGCTCCGCAAGTCGAGTTCGACACCGCGACCGCAGACGCACCCGCCATCGTCGAGCCCGCAGATTCCGCGGCGATGCCGAAAGCGGACACCGAATCAGTACTCGGCGCCGAACCCGCGCCCGTCATCGAGGTGACGCCCGTCAATGAGCAGGCCTTCGCACCGACGATGGTACCGGCCCCCGCACCCGTAGCGCCCGCCATCCCCGAGGACTTCCCCATCGATTTCGCAACCGAGGTCTTCTGCCCCGGTCCATTGCTACACCAGCTGTCGACCTATCTCCCCTACGGCGCCGATACCCTCGGCATTGTCGGCGAGTACTACTGGATCGCCCGCGAGCGCGGTACCATCGAGGCCGCGCGAAACCGCGCAAGCTTCCCCCTGCGTTACACGCAGGCAGGCGAGCGCCACGAAGTCACCGTGCGCATCCGCCGCAACACCACCGGCGGCCTCGGAGCCGCCTGGACCATCGACAAGGTCAACGCCCCGGTCGAGTAAAAAACGGCCTCGGATAGCCAATTGACCATCCGAGGCCGTTTAAATTCAGGCCTTTTAGTTGTCATCGGCGCATATAGACACCAGAGAAGCAAGCTCCTCCTCAAGTTGCGGAGCAAAATACCTAAAAGAAACTTGTGCTCCAATCGGTATCGACTCAATCATATTCGCAGCATTATCTGAAACACGGTACGATGCAGTTTCACCTGTCTTTAATTCCTCTATTGAGCAGACAGCGTCTTCAGCATCAATCGACCTAAGCATGCCTTTACCTTGCAACATCACATCGGCATGCCCACCAGCTATTTCCAATGAATCTGAGTTTGTCACAGACATTTCTCCGGAATCTCCGCGCGGCATCTCTTCTTTTGTTGAACAGCTCACCAATAAAGCCATCAACACCAAAGACAGGACTAAACGAATCGTCCTACTTCGAAAAAGTCGTTCCATAAGTCCACGCATAATAACTCTGATCATACTTCAGGAAGGATAAGGATGAATTCCAGCCGTCCGCTATGCCAATCATCTGCCTTGTCTCTCCAGTTTTCTTACCAGTAAGTGTGGCGTAAGCCTCCGCTGTTACAGAATGGGCTGATCCGTTGTACAAACTCGCATGTAAAACATTCGGTCTATTAGAGTTAATCTCATTTTGAATGTTCACGATAGCCGGGGAGGAGACAGTGCGAGCGATAAGATTACTCCCTCTGCTTGCGCAGTAATTTGTAAACCCCGTTGCACAGGTTGAAATCGGCGTTCCGCCCAAAACAACACCGGGAACAGTCTGTTCTTCATCGGAAAGAGCATGGGTATTGGTGTAATTCCATATCTGCATATATTGCGAAGGGTCGCTATATAAATTGGCAATGCCATACAGTTCCGCAACGTTCGAAAAAGCTGTCACCATACAAGCATAGTGGGCGGTAAGCCTCTTAATCTCGCTTTCATCATATGACATAAACTGAGAAATGGAACGAAATCCAGATACTGTGTAATCCTGCATTTGAGTTGCGTAAATTACAACATCGTTCCAGCTTGAAGGTTTATTCGATAAAACGACAGGCCGTCCTTCTATGGAAACAGCCGGGATTGTTCTTCCGCAATTTGTTGTTATTGAACCGTCCAAAGATTGCACGCCGAATTCGAATGGATTGATCATTACGACTGGGTTATTGAAAGAATAAGGCTCGACACCAAGATCTCCTCCCCGATCCATAGGGCTGACTAAGCCGTCTCCAAAACGATATCCCGTAAGTATTTCATCATCTGAAGCATCTAAAACCAAATAGCCCGCGGCTCTATTGGATGTCACAACCGGAACAATGTAACCAAGCGGGGACCCATCAACGTCTACAAAAGGAATAGGGTCAGAAGGCGTATACGAAGAGCCGAGGAGTCCCTTTATATATTTATCGGCAAGCTCTTGCGCAATTTCAGAAGTAAATTGTATCTGCTCACCATCAATATTGCCCGTCGAAGCAAAAACCTCTTTCGGACGTGCGGCTAAGGCGACAATTGAAGACGCGACAAGTTGCAGAAAACGACGACGCGAAAGCATATGTTCTTCTTTCTAGAGGAGCGACTTATAAGATACTCCTATTCTATAACCTTTTTTGTAACGTTACAGCACTGGTTATATTTCAATTCGATTCGCTTATGTCCTTGTAACCCAATACGTCTTTACGTTTTAAACGGAATTAGAAAATCACTCATAGCAAAAACGGGCTTTAATCCCAAAGAGATGACTTTGATTATGAATCAAACCAGCAGCCAGGGCATAGCTGCAGTGCAATTGCTACAAGAAAGGCCGCCCTTGCTGGCGGCCTTTCTACTTGCTACTAGTCACGCGTCAGCTTGCGGTGAATACGATGCGGCTGGGCTGCGTCCTCGCCCAGGCGCTCGATGCGGTTGGCTTGATAGGCCTCGAAGTTGCCCTCGAACCAATACCAGTTGCCCGGATTATCGTCGGTGCCCTCCCACGCCAGAATGTGCGTGGCGACGCGGTCCAGGAACATACGGTCGTGGCTAATGACCACCGAGCAGCCCGGGAACTCGAGCAGCGCCGCTTCGAGCGAGGACAGCGTCTCGACATCGAGGTCGTTCGTGGGCTCGTCGAGGAGCAGCAGGTTGCCGCCCTGCTTGAGCGTAAGCGCCAGGTTCAGACGGTTGCGCTCGCCACCGGAGAGTACGCCAGCGCGTTTCTGCTGGTCCTGGCCCTTAAAGCCAAAGCTCGCCACATAAGCACGGCTCGGAACCTCGGTCTCGCCGACCATCATGTGGTCCAGGCCGTCCGAGACGACCTCCCACAGGTTCTTGTCGGGGTCGATGCCGGAACGGTTCTGATCGACATAGGAGATCTTGACGGTCTCGCCCACCTCGAGCTCGCCCGAAGTCAGCGGCTCCAGGCCCACGATGGTCTTGAAGAGCGTAGTCTTGCCCACACCGTTGGGGCCGATGACGCCCACGATGCCGTTACGCGGCAGGGTGAAAGAAAGGTCGTCGATGAGCACGCGGCCATCGAACTCCTTGTGCAGATGATGGGCCTCGAGCACCTTGTTGCCCAAACGCGGGCCCACAGGGATGCGGATGTCGGTCCAGTCGAGCTTCTGGCTTGCGCGGGCCTCGGCCTCCATCTCCTCGTAGCGAGCCAGACGGGCCTTGTTCTTTGCCTGGCGAGCTTTGGGCGAGCTGCGTACCCACTCGAGCTCGGCCTCCATGCGCTTGGCAAGCTTGGCATCGCGGTTGCCCTGCGCCTCGATACGGGCGGCCTTGGTCTCCAGATACGTGGAGTAGTTGCCCTTGTAGGGATAAAGGTGACCGCGGTCGACCTCGCAGATCCACTCGGCAACGTTATCCAGGAAGTAGCGATCGTGCGTGACGGCCAGCACCGCGCCCTGGTAGTTGTGCAGGAAATGCTCAAGCCACAGGATCGACTCGGCGTCCAGGTGGTTCGTGGGCTCGTCGAGCAGCAGCAGGTCGGGAGCCTCGAGCAGCAGCTTGCACAGGGCCACGCGGCGGCGCTCGCCGCCGGAAAGCACGTTAACCGGCATGTCGGAATCGGGCAGCTGCAGGGCGTCCATGGCCTGGCCGAGCTTGGAATCGATATCCCAGCCGTCAGCGGCGTCGATCTCGTCCTGGAGCTTGCCCATCTCGGCCATGAGGGCGTCCATGTCGCAGTCCGGGTCGCACATCTCCTCGCCGATCTTGTTGAAGCGATCGACCTTGGCAATCATGTCGCCAAACGCCATGCGCACGTTCTCGATGACGGTCTTGTCGTCGTCGAGCGGCGGCTCCTGCTGCAGGATACCCACGGTGTAGCCGGGGGTGAGCCTGGCATCGCCGTTGGAGACCTCCTCGATGCCGGCCATGATCTTGAGCAGGGTCGACTTGCCCATACCGTTGGGGCCCACGACGCCGATCTTGGCACCGGGGTAGAAGCTCAGGGTCACGTCGTCAAGGATTACCTTGTCGCCATGGGCCTTGCGAGCCTGATACATCTGGTAGATAAACTCCGCCATTTGTCTGTTTTATCCTTTCTACCTGCTGTTTCCATATTCTTGTTTCGCTTTAGTGGAAACGAAATGAGGAAACCGGCTCTGAAACTTAGCGAAAAAGGGGCATGGTTGCCCACACCCCCTAATACTACCTGGGAAAAGTCCCCCGGGACACACTATGAACTGCGTACGCTAGTTTTCCGCAACCTTAACGAACAGCCCGCTGAGATTTGCGCCACAGCAGATACGAGTAGACGTAGACGGCTCCGACCGAACCAAACGCCAGAACCGCAATCACCGCGGCGACGACTTCACTCGAAAGCACCGCACCTGCCACGCCCATCGCAATCAGGCCAACACCCAGCACCATAAAGCAGGCACCGCCAAAGCGCTGCGTACGGCGCCAGTTCTCGGGATCGGCAAGCGCCCAAGGCGTCTTGATACCGAGCGTATAGTTCTGCTTCACACGCGGCAAGTAGTTGCCTACGCCGATGAACAGCAAACCGATAGCACCGGAAATCAGCACGTTGACCGAACCGACCGCCGGCACCACGCCCCAGACCGTAAGCTCACCCAACCAGCTTACGGCGCACATGAACAAGGTGAAGGCGATTACGAAGCCCTGATAGAACTTGCCCGAGGTTCGATATGCCTCACCTTTGGGATCGATGCGCGGCACCACGCAGAACATTGCGAGAAGCACCAGAGGCAGCACGCCGAGCGCGGAGGCCATCCAGCTGGGACCCCAACCGTCGACGGCGCCGTTCGCGCCCCAGTGCGTGGGAATCTGCCCAGGCAAGCTCGGCATCACCATGAGGTGCGCTACGACATTGGCGACGCACAGAGCGATCAGCGCAATCCACACACGCCGCGATACCCCCGTGGCGTGAATGCCCTTGTTTTCGTTATTCATCCTTATCACCTTCCGTGTTTGTAAAGCCCATAAACCAACCAATCAAATCCTGCATGACGGTGGTATTTAAGCTGTATACGATGTTTTGGCCATGGCGCTCGTCGGTCACCAACCCGGCGTTTTTGAGCGTCGCCAAGTGATGGCTCAACGACGGCTTGCTGATGTCAAAATGCTCGGCAAGCTCCCCGGCCGTGCGATTGCCCTCGCGCAGCAGTTCCAAAATGTGACGCCGTGTAGGATCGGCCAGCGCCTTAAAACCCTCTCCCGGCATAAGACCTCCTCTCATCATTTCGTTCGACGCGCACACTATACTCGATATTTAGATGTTTGTCTAACTATCTAACCGCAATGCTTCAAACCACATCAAAGCAAACGCCATCGCAGCCTATGGGCGATTACCTATAATGGCGATAGCTAGAACACGATTCACTTCCCCATCGGAGGATGTCTATGACTGAAACCACAGCCGCAACTCCCAACGAGACACGCGACACCAAGCTCGAGATCATCATGGGCCGCGAGGCACTCGATAAGCTCGCTGATGCCACGGTGCTGGTGCTCGGCTGCGGAGGCGTGGGATCTAACTGCTGCGAGGCACTTGCCCGCGGCGGCATCGGTCATTTCGTCATTCTGGACAAGGACATCGTCGCGCCCAGCAATATCAATCGCCAGGCTATCGCCTTTCACAGCACCGTCGGCAAACGCAAGGTCGATGTTATGGAAGCCATGATTCGCGATATCAATCCCGCCGCCACCGTTATCAAGCGCACCGAATACCTGCTGAGCGACAACATCGACGAGTTCTTCGCGAGCGTTTTGGAGCAAACAGACGGCAAGCTCGACTACGTCGTCGACGCCATCGACACCATCTCGGCCAAGCTCACCATTGCCAAATATGCTCAGGACCACGGCATTCGTTTGGTTAGCTCCATGGGCGGGGCCAACAAGCTCCATCCCGAGTGCCTCCGCTTTGCCGACATTTTCGATACGGTACGTGACCCCATGAGCCGCATCATGCGCAAAGAATGCAAGAAGCGCGGCATCAAGAGCCTACATGTACTGTTTAGCTGCGAGGAATCGGTTAAGACACAGCCCCGCGACCCTTCCAATATCCACGAGCGCACCGAGTTGGGCACCGCCAGCTTTATGCCGCCCATCATGGGCCAGATGATTGCCGGCGAGGTTATCCGCCAGATCAGCGGGCGCGGCACTGAGCGCGTACGCTCCGATGGCCAGCGCCTGGACTAGCAGGATGCCCTGCGATGGAACCGCGATTCTTTGACACGCATTGTCACCTTGATTTGATGCTCAGCCCCGATGCTGCAGCCAGTGAGTCGGCGGCGTTGGATCTGGGGCTCTTTGACTGCGGGGTCGACCCACGCGACTTCGCGGCAGCAAAAAAGCGGGCCAGCCGCTACCCAAACATTATCGCGGGCGCTGGCCTCCATCCCTGGTGGCTCGCCGACGGCCGTTGCGGTCCTGCCGAAGTCAATCTGCTTTGCGAAGTTGCTGACCAAGAGCGCTATATCGGCGAGGTAGGACTCGACTTTTCCGCGCGCTTTGCCGGAAGCGAACCGCTACAAATACAGGCATTTGACCGGCTCTGCAATGCCCTCGTGCAGCATCCTCTTGCAGGTCGCGTGATATCAATTCACGCCGTTCGTTCAGCAGGAGCCGTACTGGACGTCCTCGAATCGCATGGGCTACTCATCCCAAACCCCGACTCCCCCGCTATCATCTTCCACTGGTTTAGCGGCACTTCGGACGAACTCGCCCGCGCGCGTAATGCGGGCTGCTATTTTTCCGTCAACGAACGCATGCTCGCGACCAAGCGCGGTCGCGAATACGCACGACAGATTCCACTCGACCGCCTGCTGCTCGAGACCGATGCGCCGGCCGAGCCAAACACAGAAACAAGCGCGCAGTCGCTCATCAGATCGCTCGCAAGGACCTCGATGCGCATTGCCTCACTCAAAAACTGTGACGCAAAGCGCATCGAGTCGGTAGTTTTAGCAAATGCGCACTCTGTTTTTGACCTTCGCTAACCCCTGTGGGCAAAAATGCCAAGGGGCATGCGAATCGCACAACGCAGTCCCTATTGGTAGGCAGTACAATTCGGCAGCATTACACCAATTCGTGCATGAGATCACGGTTGCGTGCATACAATTCGTCAAAGATATGACGGCGCGACGCATATAACTCGTGGGCAGCCATATCGGGCACGATTGTTTGCGCAACGCCAAGGACTTGGGCGAGCTCATCCCATGATGCATAGGCGCCACCTGCGAGAGCTGCCATGATGGCATCACCGAAGCATGCACCCACCGTAACCTTGGCAACCGAGACCTCGCGCCCGCATACGTCGGCGATAGCCTGCATCCAAACTGGATTCTTGGTTCCACCTCCGACAAGCATAATGCGCCCAATTGGCAGTCCATGCTCTCGCTCGATAATGTCGACATGGGATGCAACGGTATACGCGACGCCTTCCAAGGCGGCGCGAACCATATGGGCTCGCGTATGCCTTCCGGTCAGGCCAAAGAAGACGCCACGCGCCTCGGGATCGTTGAGCGGAGTACGCTCCCCCGCAAAGTACGGCAGACACAGGAGCCCATCGGCACCCGGCGCCACATCGGCGGCATCATGCGCCATAACCGAATATGCATCGGGGCCACCGTGGTCCTCGGCCTCTACGGCGTCGCGATACAGCTCTTGGCGCAGCCACGATGTGAGTGCACCCGCCGTATTGGTCCCCGCGCAGATCCCGTAAGTTCCGGGAATGATAAACGTCCCCGGCCACAGGCGGGCATCATCGATCATATGATCGGCTAGGTAGATGAAATACGCCGTACTCCCCAACTGAATCATCATATCGCCGGGACGGAATACACCCGTCGAAATGGCCTCGGCACCAGAGTCGCCCGTTCCCACTAAGACAGGTGTCCCTGCCGCGAGCCCCGTCGCCTCAGCCGCACGCTGCGACGCTCGCGGACCTCATCGGCAAGCTCGCCCGAAGCACCACGACCGGCAGCCGAACTGCCGATGACCATCGCATCTGGAAGACAATTAAAGAGAAGTGAATCGGCAATGTCCGCAGTCGTGCGGTCGTCGAGATAAACCTCCCCCCCCTCGCTCGTGATGAAGTGAAAAAGCTTGAGGTCGTCCAGGCGCAGCGCCGTCTTGCGACGCATGGTGTGAGTGAAATCTCGGTCAATCAGCCCGAGATCACCGGCCCAGGCACCGCAAAAAATGCAGCGCGTGAACTGCGCTTGGCGGCTTCCACGACTTGCGACACGCTTCCGCCCGGATAATACAACGGATCACCTGGCAGAGGACGCAGACTAAACTGAAGGGACTGACCCCGGAGGAGTTCCGGAGCCAGTCCCTTGCGGCGTAGTTCTTATTTAAGCCGTCCAAGTTTTGGGGTGCAGCTCATTATTGCAGGAACGTTATTCCCCCAGCACCTCGACGTACACTTTTCGCTTCTGCGGACCGTCAAACTCCGCAAGATAGATGTTCTGGGCACCTCCGCACACGATGTGGCCATCTTGGACGGGAAAGAAGCAACTGTTTCCACAAATCATGCTCTTGATATGCCCACAGGAGTTGTTGCCGGTGGCTCCATAGCTCGGCAGGAAGTGTGCATGCGCATAGGGAGCATCGAGTGGGGCGATGCGATCAAGCGTCTCCATAAGATCCGTCTCCACGCAGGGCAGCCCCTCGTTTACCACGATTCCACAGGTCGTATGCGACAAAATAATCGCTGCCAAGCCATTCGTCACCGAGCTGCGTTCGATGGCAGCGTGCACGTCTTCGGTAATATCGATGAACTGGTCCGGAGCAGTCGATAGATAGCTCAATGTCTCGAGCGTCACCATGTTCACTCATCCCCTTCAAGAAAACGCAGGGCATTACCCCAGTAGAGCCTTTCTCGCGCATCATCGCGCATGGACACGGTATCGAGCGCCCGCTTGAGTTTGAACGCACGGAAGCGCGGCGTATTGCTGGCGAACATCACTTGATGCGATAGCGCACGCTCATACCACAGCGGCCCCATATCGACCGTGAAAAGACGCTGCATCATCTCCTCGGGCGAATCGATGTAAGTGATAGAGGTGTCCGTGTAGCAGTTGGGATACTTGAGCAGCATCGCCACGGTCTCGCGCACCCAGGGCCAGCCAAAGTGAGTCAAACTAAAGCGCACATTTGGATGCGTTGCGATTGTGTGCTCAAATGCAAGCGGGTTACTGCGCGAGAGCTCTGCGCCAGGCTCCCAAGACATACCGGCATGGAAAACCACCGGCTTGTTATAGCGCTCGCACAGCTCGTAAAGCGGCTCGGCCACAGCATCATCGGGGGCAAAACCCTGCTTTGCAGGATGCAGGCAAAGCCCCTTTGCCCCCAACTCGGTAAAGGCGCGCTCCAATTCGTCTGCGGCACCGCTCACCTGCGGGTCTACGCTCGCAAATCCCCACAGACGATCGGGATGCGCGGCAACCAGCATGGCAATCTGGTCGTTGGTGCCAAAGTGTCCTCCGCATGCCGTGGTTACATCGAGCGGCATGAGCACGCTCTTCTGCACATCGCAGACGTCCATCTCGACTTGAAGCTCATCCCAATCCATGGGGCCCATATGCCCCATACCAAATTCTCGTGACCAAAAGCCGAATCCATCAGGCTCATCACCCGGCTTACAGATCTCGCCGTAGAGCATAGGATGGACCAACATGTCGATAACCATTTCGTACTCCTTTCCAGGCATTTGACCCTAGTACGGCTCAAACGAACCAATCACTCGGGACGACAGCTCAGCGCCCGCTTTCATACACGCCGGAATATCAAGGCCATCGATCACGCCCTTGGTAAACCCGGCAATATACGAGTCGCCGGCACCCACGGTATTAACGACCTTCTCCGCCGGTACGATCCCGCACTCATAGAAGCGCTCACCGTCATAGGCAATGCTTCCCTTCTCGCCAAGCGTGGCAACCGCAACGCGCGGTCCCAATTCCTGCACGTGGCGTACCCAGTCTCGCAGCTCCGGAGTGTCCTCTTCAAACGACATGAACGCATAGTCTACGTAAGGAAAATGAGCCTCGCATGCATATTCGGGATCCTGGCTGAACACCGAGAAGTCCATAACCACCGTCCTGCCCGCATCATGCCATTCGGGCAGGAGGTCCAAACAATTGCCAAACAGGTCGGTATGAATGATGTCATGCTCTAGGATAAACGCCCGGTCATCTTCATTCGGACGATATGTCTCCATTACGCCATCGATTGCCTCGAGATGCACGCGATCGACGCCGTCTTTCAATGCCATGAGCATCACCGAGGTGTCGCCATCCTCCACCCGCAGATGTGAGATATCGAACCCCTCAGCGGCCAGCGCCTCTCTCATCTTGTCTCCGTACTCGTCCTTGCCGACAACCGACACGGCGGATACCGAAACGCCCATTCGTGCAAGATGGATACCCCAGTCAATGCCGTTACCAGTCGGATAGAACACGCCGATGTTCTGATAGACGTCCGCGCAGCAAAAACCAGCCGCGCACGCTTTAATACCCATGGTCTTCTCCAATGTTCAAAAGGGGACCCACCACATGGCGAGCCCCCTTTTCGCGTTTTGCTTATTGTTTTGCATCGGCTGTCCAAGACCTCATAGCCAGACCGCCGTACGCTTTCTTAAGCTATTCGACGATTGGCGCTCCGTGGCCCCAAGAACCTTCCATGCCGCACACGGTCGAGGCAAACCCGGCAGCAAAGTCGAGCGCGCGCTCGATGGCCTCGGCGCCATCCTCACCACGCTTGGCGGAATCGAGATAGCACATCAAAAACGAGGTGAGGAACGAGTCGCCCGCCCCCATGGTGTCCTTCATGTCCGTTACCGGTTTAGCCAGCTGGCGGTAATAACGCTCGCCGTCGTAAGCAATGCAGCCCTCGGCGCCCGCCGTAGCCGACACAAAACGCGGACCCAGGCCCTTCACCCATGCCAGACGCTCGCGAATCTCGTCCTCACTCGCGGCATCCGCCGCACTAAAGAAAGCGAAATCGACGTAGGGCGCAATCTGCTCGTAGTACTCGTCGGTGGAGTCGTCCGAAAAGTCAAAAGAGACCGTGACGCCCGCAGCCTTCAACTTGGGCAGCTCGCGCTCGGTAAAGCAGTAGTTGCCCGAATGAACCACATCGAACTGCTTCATGTACGCAAGGTCAAAGCGATCAAGGACATAGCGCACATCGCCACGGATACCGCCCTCGTTGGAGCCAAGGAAGACACGGTCACCGTCAACGACGGTCACGCGAGCCGCCCCGTTCTCGCCAATCATCTGCTCGCACTTGTCAAGCTCGATACCCTCATCCTCGAGGCTTGCAATGACATGCTCGGCAGCGGCGTCATTGCCAAAAATGCCCATGTATGCAGAGCGTGCGGCACCGCATTTCTTGGCATAAACGGCGAAGTTCACCGCATTGCCGCCGGGATACATGGTGTGGATATGCTCGTAGCGATCGACGACGTTGTCGCCAAATCCGAGCGCGTTAACGTTAAATGCCATGGCCTTTGCTCCTTCTAGTACTCGACAACACCCATATAGCGACGGAAATCGGGATCGTGATCAAACACCTTGCCGCGTGCGGCACGCAGCTCGCAGTTCATGGCATAGAACAGCACCGGGTCCAGATAGGCACGGACGCTCGCCGGCACGGCTTCCATACCGTACTCCTTGGCATCGAGCACCATCAGCGTATCGGTATGCGTCTTAAGGAACGCCAGGGCGCGCTCGTCCATAGCACGGCACTCGCTGGAGCCCATCTGCAGGAAGTAAAAAACGCCATCCTGAGTAGCCTCGAAGGGGCCATGGAAGTACTCGGCAGAGTGGATGTAGCTGCAGTGCTGCCACTGCATCTCCATAAGAGAGCAGATAGCGAAACCGTAGGTCTGGCTAAAGTTGGGACCGCTGCCCAGAATATAGAAGAACTCGTGCTCCTGGCAAAGCTTGGCAAAGCGATCGCCCAGCTCGGCATTTACCTTCTCGCGTGCCGGGGGAAGAATCTTATCCATCTCGGCGATACCGGCATACATATCGGCAAGATCGGCGTAACCCTCCTGCTGATCGAGCAGCTCTGCCGCAAGCGACAGCGAAATGCCAGCGGGGACCTCGGCCTGCGGCACGCCCTCGCCCCACGGGTAGACCCACGTGGTCCATTTACCGGTGTCGATCTTAGATCCAGCGTTGTCGGTCTGGGCGATCACCGTAGCGCCGGCAGCAAGGGCAATCTCGCAGCCCTCGACGACCTCAGGGGTGTTGCCACTGTGGCTACAAGCGATGACCAGGGACTTCTCGCCCAGACGACGCGGACGCATGATATCGAACTCGCGAGCCGTATAGATATACGAAGTGAAGGTGGTTGCCTCGCGCTGCAGAAGCTCATGGGCCGGGATCAAATCAATCATGGAGCCACCGCAAGCAATCCAGTAGACGCTGTCGAACTTGCCCTTCTCGGCAATTGCCTCTTTGATCAGATCGTGTGCGTTCATATCCAGTTCCTTTCTTGTTTGGCCGCAATCAATGACGTTGGCTGCGTGGCCGATAGTTGTTTTAGTCAATCAGATATTTCTCGAATGCGGCCATGTTCTTGGCATCTGCCGCCGCCGGATCATCGTAGTAACGACCGTCCGTGATTTCCTGGCCCAGCATGCCGTCGAAACCATGGGCGTTGAGCGTGGCGACGAAGGCGTCCATATCGTGCTTGCCATCGCCCCACACCAGATGGCCATACGGGTCACCGTCGATAAAGTGCATCTCGTGAATTGCCCCATCACCAAAGGCGGCAAACCAG
This sequence comes from Collinsella sp. AF28-5AC, assembly GCF_003457875.1. NCBI lineage: Bacteria > Bacillati > Actinomycetota > Coriobacteriia > Coriobacteriales > Coriobacteriaceae > Collinsella > Collinsella sp. AF28-5AC. The sequence goes on from NZ_QRTA01000014.1 coordinate 45,313, forward strand.
TCCTCGAGCGTCTCGCCTGCAACGCCCATCGCGGTTGTATCAACCATAGGCTGTAAGTACGGGCTCGCGACCTCGTCAATCATGCGCTTCGCATCGGAAACCGTCGTCACAAGGTTGCTCTCCTCGGGACGCAGACTTTCCATCGTAAGCACCAGACCGTGCTCGCCGGCATATTCCGCCAGAATGGACAAGTGCTCGCGGCTGCGCTTCCAGGCTTCCTCGCGGTCCTCGTCCCAGTCGCCCCAGCCCGAGTTGACGGACATACGGTCGCACCCAAGTACCTCGGCAAGCTCAATGCCGTGCTTAAAGTACGCCAGGCTGCGCTGTTCATGCAGCGGTTTGCGTGCGCAGTACTGCCAAGGATAGACAACATTCTCGGGGCACAGAGTACGATACCTAAGCCCACGGTCTGCAGCCTTTTTCGCCAGGACCTCAGCCTCAAAGTAGCCCGTGTGGTCGAGCGTCACATGCGGCTCCGCACACCACAGCTCAATGGACTCAAAGCCCAAGCGCTGCTGCACATCAAGGAAGTAATCGAGCGACCACATGATGTAGTGGATATTCATGCCCGCAATCTGCTCGCGGCGCAGCGTCGGTTTGGATTCAGGCATCTTATGCCTCCTTATTTCGATCGAACACGATTTGTCCGTCCGACATCGTCATGTCAACCGCAAGATCGCGTGCGTCGCGATAATCGAGGTCGAACACATCCCGATCGAGCACGCAGATATCGGCAAGCTTGCCAACCTCAAGCGTACCCAGCTCGTCTTCGCGCATCAGGTCGTACGCGCCCCCGGCAGTCCAAGCGCACAAGAGCTCGACAAGCGTCAGCGTGTTGACCTCATTCACGGGCAGTCCGTCGTCGAAGTATCCGCCGCACGCACTGTAGATTGACTCGCCCAAGCTCGGAATCAACAGCGGCAAATCCGTGCCACAGCACACTGTGCATCCGGAATCTTCCATGCCGCGGCGATTCCAGCTGTGCAAAAGTCGCGTCTCGCCAATTTGTCGACGCATCATCGACAGGCAATCCTCGCGCCGGTCCAGCGTCAGAATCTGCGGATAGACCTCGCAAATTCCACCTAACTTGCCAAACTCGACAAGATCGGTCGGGTCAGAGTTCTCGAGATCGGTAATCGCATGACGGCGAAGCATCCGTCCATGCTCGTCTCGAGGCAGCGAGGCATAGAGCGCCACGGTGCGACGAACGGCGCCATCGCCCTGGCAATGCAAGGAATATCGGAAGCCGTCAGCATCAATTGCACGCAGCTCGTTCTCAATCAGATCCCACTCTGGCTCCTCGACGACCGTCTTGCCGGCAGCGCCCGCATCGGCCGAGTCCTCATAGGGGTCAATCATCTCGGCAAGCCCCGCCCATACGCCGCGATCGGTCATACGGTTGAAGCCAGAAAAACGAACGAACGGTCCCCGGAAGCGCGCTCGTGCCTCGCGGGCATATGCCAGATTTGCACCGGCACCCACCGGCTGCGACATCATAGAGACGCGAACCGTCAGCTCACCAGATTCCTCACGGCGAGCCATTTCGTCGGCAAAACCGTAGTAGTCATCAAACGCCATCTCCTTGATGGCGGTAACGCCGCGCTCGTTAAGCATGCTCATGTAGTCCGAATACCCCGCACGTACCTCGGGCAGCGCGAGGAAATCGCTCATCATGCGCCAGATCTTCTCGGCATAGCACGCCTGGGGTGTAAAGCCGTATCGTGCACTGGCGGCAGCATTGAGAACGCAGGTCTCCGCACCCGGTGTAAAGCAGACGACAGGAATATCGCCAAAACAATCGTCAAACACAGCTGCCGTATTTGCGTTCTCGGCATCCGATGCCAACGTTTCGGGTAGGCTGTGGCCAAAAGCCGCCGCGCAATCCGGATGATCTTCTTTCCATGCACGCAAGAGCGACACGGCCTCTTTGGCATCAGCGATGCCGGACAGATCAGACCCCAACGTCCGCAGCGCCCAGCCCGTATAGAAGGTATGCACATCGATCAGGCCAGGCATGACGGTGCGGTCGCCCAGGTCAACTACCTCGTCCGCTTGGGTCAAATACGAAGCTACCTCACACTTGGTGCCAACAGCCTCAATTCGATTGCCACGGACCGCTACGAAACCTTCAAACGGCAGGTCACCCGTACCGGTAAAGACGCTCTTAGACGTCAGGACCGTCAAACGATCAGACATCACAACCACCTACACCGGAAGCATGCCAGAGATTGCCGTTACGATCAGGCCAAAGACGACCATGAAAATGAAGAACTTCCAAATGGTCTTCCACCATTGGCCAAACGAAATCTTAGCCACGGCAAGGCCGGCGACCGTCATGCCCGCCACGGGACTGATAGTGTTGATGGTCTGATTAGCAAACTGGAGCGCGGTAACGGCAGCCTCGGGATTGAGGCCCATAAGCTCGGTCAGCGGACCCATGACGGGCATGGTGAGCGCCGCAAGTCCAGAACTCGAGGGAACCAGCAAAGAGAGCAGGCCAAGGACGATATACATAAACGTGGTGTAGACGGCGGCGGGTGCACCGGCGAGCGCAGTAGCGAGCGCCTGGAGGATGGTGTCGATGATCATGCCGCCCTCGGCGATGACCAGAATACCGCGAGCGATACCGATAACGATGGCAGCGTACGCAAAGTCGGCAAGACCCTTAACGAACTCCTCTGCGATCGTCTGCTGGTCAAGACCGCCCAGGATACCGGCAAGCAGGCCCATGCCAAGGAACACGGCGGAAATCTCATTCATGTACCAACCCTGGGTAACAAGACCCCAGACGATAATGCCCATACCGCAAGCAAAATCGATAAGCACGAGCTTCTGACGGATAGTGAACTCTTCCTCGATGGAGGCATCGGTCACGGAAAACTCAATACGCTTGAGCTTATCGTCCTCGTACGTAATGGACGACTCGGGGTTTTTCTTGACGCGCATGGCATAGCGCATGGCCCATGCGATACCGACGGCAGTGAAGATGACCCAAGAAACGGCGCGCAGCCACAGTTGCGGATTGCCCTCGATGCCAATGATGCCTTGGGCGATCAAAACATTAAACGGGTCGATGGTCGAAGCACAATATCCCAGGTTGGGACCAAGGAAGCAGATGATGAATGCCGTCATCGAGTCATAGCCGATACCCATCATGATGGGAATGAAGATGGCATAGAACGGCAGGGCTTCCTCAGACATACCAAACGTAGTGCCGCAAATGGACAGCAACGTCATCGTGATGGGAATGATGAGGATGTCCTTGTTCTTGAGCTTTTTAACCACACGGCTCATGCCGGCATTCAAAGCATTGGTCTTGGTGATGATTGCGAACGATCCGCCAATCAATAAGACGAACGCAACGACGTCGGCAGCTTCTTGGATACCCTTGGTGGGCGCTTGCAGGACCGCGAAGATATCCTGGCCCAGATTGATGGTCTCGCCGGTCTCGGAATCGGTGTAGTTCTTATCGACCTGTTCATAGGTTCCAGCAACGGCGACTTCACGCTCGCCCGCCGCTGTCGAAATCGTCTTGCGCTGATACTGACCAGAGGGAACGATCCAAGTCAGGACCGCAAAGACAACGATCAGCAAGAACATGATCGTATAGACATGCGGTAATTTGAACTTAAAACGTCTGTTTGTCTTCTTCGCCTTCGTATCTGACATAGATACCTCCAAAGAACTCGAGACTGCATCGCATCTCGCTTCAACGTTTGCACAATGCAAACGTTCTATGACGTCCCATAGATTACCAGCAGCTTTTCTCGTCATCAAGATAATTTCAAACTGATTGCCGCGACACGGTTGAACGGTTGCGTTCGCGCCGTGAACGGTATGGTGACGCCCGGTGAGATGATCCACCGGGCGTCTCCATTCGCAATGTCCTAGATGTCAAAAACGTAGCGAGACCCAACGATCCGCTGACGACCGATGATAAACGGCCGCCGCTGCTCATCGAAAAAGAAGGCATCCATGTAAAACAAGGGTTCGCCAACGGAAACCGCCAACAGCCGAGCGACCTCGGGCGAGGCGCACGCGATCTCGAGCGTGCACGGGTCGGTAAACGCGGGCGTACGGCCCGTCCGGTTGCGCACGAACTCAAAAATGGATTGGTTAGATAGAGGTGCCGTTGATAGATAAGCGTTGTCCTCGTAAACGTATATGTTGTTCTCAAGCATGACGGGGACCCCATCGGCAGTACGCACACGCTCAACGCAAATCAAATCAGTTCCAACGGGAACACCAAAGAACTGCGCTTCGGTGGAATCCGCCGGCAGTATCTTTCTCGAAATGACGCGCGCCCCCGGTTCCATTCCGTTAACGCGGCATGCGTCCGAAAAACTCTGGACGTCATCCTTCTGGCGAATCTTGCGCTTAAGCTTGGGGGCATTGACAAACGTGCCTTTCCCCTGTCGCTTCGTTAGATAGCCCTGCTGGACAAGCTCCTCAATAGCGCGCCGCACGGTAACACGGCCAACTTTATAGCTTTCAGCTAATTCAAATTCGTTGGGAATCCGCTCGCCCGCCTTGTAGGCACCGGAGTTGATTTCGTTTTTGATGATATCGATAACCTGTTGGTACAGCGGTATCGCAGCTTTACCGTCAGTTAGCCCTTCAGTCGGTGGCATATACCCTCTCCCAGCGCAATTAAGTCTAAAGCGGGCTCAAGGACATTCAACAAGCCCTTGAGCCCGCATTAGCATAAAGTATGCTTGCTATCGCACCAAAATGTCGGGTATTTACTCATCTGACCCGAAAAACGCGCAACTACCGCGCTCCTAAGAAAGCGTGAGCAGCTCCGGCAACTGGTCGATAATCTTGTCCGCGGCATCCTGGCTAAAGCCGAAGCGCTCCTCGCGCTTGGCAATGACCGTCAGGCCGGCTCGCTTGCCGGCAGTGATGCCGGGCACCGAATCCTCAACGCAGCAGCAGCGATTCGCGGGCAGCCCCAGCAGGTCCAGCGCATGCAGGTAGATGTCGGGCTCGGGCTTGCTCTCCTTAAACTGCTCGCCGCTCACCACATACTCAAAGGCATCCGACAGCCCGCACGCATTGAGCACTTCCTCGATGCTATCCATGGGAGACGAGCTGGCAAGCGCCACGCGAACGCCCCGGCGCGGCAGCTCTCGAATCGTATCCACGGCGCCTGGGTTAATCAAAGTCTGATAGTCGCGCGGACGCTCATGCGCCCACTCATCCCAACGGGCCAACGCTTCCTCGCCAGTAAAATGCCCCTTACCGGCGCGCTCAAACCAATCGACCAGCATATGCAGGAAGAACTGATGCGAGGTACCAACCTGCCCATTCAACTCCTCTTGAGTCAGGTTAAGCCCAAGCTCCTTGGCAAACGCGGCAGTCTCGCCCAGGTAGTAATACTCGGTATCGACAATGACGCCGTCCATGTCAAAGATAACGGCGTCGAACGGAAATGCGGACACGGCACCCTCCCTAACAAAAGGGCGCCTGTAAGCAGGCGCCCGAACCATGCATTATCGGCGATTCTAACCCAGCAGCTTATCCAACGCCACCGCAATACCGTCTTCGTTGTTATTGGCGGTCACCATCTGGGCTACCGCCTTAACCTCATCGACTGCGTTGCCCATGGCAACACCGGTGCCGGCCCACTCAATCATGGACTTGTCGTTCTGGCCGTCACCAAACGATACGACCTCGCTGGCATCGATACCGAGCTTGGGCAGGGCGCCCTCGAGCGCGCGGGCCTTGTCGATACCAGGCGCCGTGTACTCAAAGTACCAGTCGGCCGTAAACATGCCCGAAAGCGTCTGGGTAAAGGGCGCATACATCTCCTCGTAATGCGCCTGCAGGTAGGCCGGATCGCCCGCCGTCAGCAGCTTGTCCACGGGATAAGCGTCCGCGACCTCATGCAAGCTCTCGACCTCGCGGATCTTAAGGTCGCACGCATCGCGCTCGTATTTGACGATGTTTTTCTGCGAGCCATCCGGCAGCGTAATCATGCAGCGATACGAATCCTCGACATGCAGATCGCGACCGAGCGAAATCATAGGGATCACGTCGAAATTGCGCAGATGATCAATCAGACGGTGCAGCTCGTCAGCCGGCATGGCCTGGTCAAAAAGGACCTCATCGGTCTGAGCGTCGACCACATGCGCACCATTAAAGGCAACTAGCAGACCGTCATGGTTTTGAAGGTCGAGCTCCTGCGCCAAGGCGTGCAGCCCCCATGCGGGACGGCCCGAAGCCAAGATGAGCTTAATGCCCGACTCCTGCGCCGCGAGCAGCTTCTCGCGCGTACGCGGGCTGATGACCTTTTGGTCGTTGGTGAGCGTACCGTCGATATCCATTGCGATGGCTTTGATTGCCATATATGCCTCCCTGTCATTGAATAACCTTGTCTGAGTCATCATACAGAACAGCCACCGCGACTCCGTTTGCAACGGGAAAAATGTCATATTGTCCCGAACATGAACGGCGTGTGGTCGTGAAGCTTTATCGCTCAGGTCAAATACGTCTGCTAGCGACGCTCATCCGTCGGTGCGCCCTCGACGATCGCGATGCCCGCCGATGCACCTAACGCGCTGGCGCCGGCCTCGATGAATGCGCAAGCCTCTTCGTAATTATGGATACCGCCCGCCGCCTTGATTGCCACGGCATCGCCGAGCACCTCGTGCATCAGCCGCACGTCCTCGAGCTTAGCACCGCCAAAGCTTCTGCCGGTCGATGTCTTAAGGAATCCCGGCTTGGCCTCCAGCGCGATCTCGCATACACGGCGCTTGGCGGCGTCGTCGCCGTCCAGCTTGCACATCTCGACGATTACCTTGTCAGTGATGCCATGCGCGCGACAAAAATCAGCAATGGTAGTCATCTCGCGCTCGATGGCATCAAAATCGCGGTTCTCGATCGACCCCTGATTCAAAACGTAGTCAATCTCGGTAAAGCCACACGCAGCGTATTCCTCAAACCTCGCAAGCTTCTCCTCAAGCGTCATAGTGCCCTGGGGAAAGTCGATGGCGCCGGCAAGGATGATGTCAGAGCCCTCGAGCATGGCGCGGCCCGTCTCGTACTCCTGAAGGTTCGCAAATACGCAGCGAAAGTTGTACTTTAACGCCTTCTCGACATACTGCTCAAACGTGTCCTCGGGGGCATCGATATAGTCGATGTATTTATTGATGGGTTTGGCAAGCGTCATGCTGGGCCTCCTTGTTCAGGACTGACAACCGATTCGTGGTTTCACGCGAAAAACCACGTTCAATGTACGCCCGACATGCAAGGACAGCGTCCGCATTCCGACAAGTGGTATGAAATTAGCTGTAAACGTATATTTACAGACAGACACTATGACCCAATCCGAGGGCACTAAAAAGATAGGAGCCCCCGCTC
>NZ_QRTA01000015.1:0-1587 GCF_003457875.1 Collinsella sp. AF28-5AC
GTCAGACACTATGACCCAATCCAGGGGCACGGAAACGACAGGAGCCCCCGCTCGTGACCGCGGGTCGGGGCTGCGACAATGTTGTTGAAGTGCCAGAGGCGCAGCCGCGCCGCAACGAGGTTGGGAGGCTCCCGTGCCTAGATATTCTACCGCCTTCGGAATGGACGTACACCTCAGGTCCACCACCGTCTGCGCGCTCGACGCGGAGACGGGCGAGGCCGTGACGAGGAGATTCCGCGGCAACCCCTGGGGCGAGGTCGCGGAGTGGATGTCGGGCTTCCCCGGCCCGTCGCTCGCCGCCTACGAGAGCGGCTACCTCGGCTTCGCCCCGCAGAGGGAGCTCTCCGGGCTCGGCGTCGACTGCGTCGTCGCGGCCGTCTCCAGGGTCCCGAGGTCGGCGGCAGACTTCTCGTCCAAGAACGACCGCAACGACGCGGCCAGGATGGCCAAGGCGATACTGTCGCACGATATCTCCCCGGTATGGGTGCCGTCCCCCGAGATCGAGGGGCTCAGGGACCTCGCCGGGGCCCACGACGCGGCGACCGCGAGGCTCGCGGCGGCGAAGCAGCGGCTCCTGGCGTTCCTGGCCCGCCGTGGCTACGCCTACGGCGGCACGACGCCGGCCGGAAACCCCCGGAGGTACTGGACGTACGACTTCCTCAGGTGGCTCGACAAGGTCCGGCCCGCCGACGACGGCGGCATCCGGGCGCTTGCGGCGCTGAGGAGCGAGGTCGAGGCGGCCGCCGAGACGCGCGACGACCTCCTCGCCGAGTACAGGGCCGCCGTCGCGGCGGGGCCCCCCCCCGCGGGGGGGGGGGGACCGCGCGACGCCCTCCTCGCCGAGTACAGGGCCGCCGTCGCGGCGGGCCCCCTCTCGGCGGAGGTCGAGGCGCTCCAGTCGATCAAGGGGTGCGGGTTCGCGCTCGCCGCCGCCTTCGCGTCCGAGGTCGGCGACTTCTCGAGGTTCCGCTCCGGCAGGCAGGTGACGTCCTACTTCGGCCTCGCCCCGAAGCAGAGGTCGAGCGCGGACTCCGTGCGCCTCGGCGGGATCAGCGGGGCCGGCAACGCGCTCGTCAGGAGGCTGGCAGTCGAGGGGTCCTGGAGCTACGTCCAGGCGAGCCACCAACCGAAGCTGATGCCCAAGGGCAGCGGCGTCCCGCTCGAGGTGAGGATGCACGGGAGGAAGGGTTCCGAGCGCCTGCTCCGGCGCCGCGAGGAGATGCTCGCCAGGGGCATGCCCCAGGCGAAGGCGAACGCCGCCACCGCCGCCGAGCTCGTGAGGTGGCTGTGGGCCCTCGGCGCGATGTGCCGGGAGGCAACCGAATAGACATAGCCCCCGTCCCGGCGAGCCGGGCAGCCTTCGGGGATACCCCCGCTTTCGCTGGGCGCGCGGCAGCGGCCGCATGCGCGTAGTCAGACTTGGGGAGCCCCGCCGAAGGAATGGAGTGCGGGCCGACAGAACGGTATCCGCGGATATGAGACTGAGCCGAAGGCGTCGACGACATGCCGGGGGCGGACCGGGACGGGTTCAACGGCAGGCCCCGCCGACCGATTGCAAGCGGTCGGCGGGGCCATTGTGGCTCTTGA
>NZ_QRTA01000015.1:1597-49882 GCF_003457875.1 Collinsella sp. AF28-5AC
GGTCGGCGGGGCCATTGTGGCTCTTGACAGCGGATTGGGTCATATGAGCGAAAACGGCCCCAAGCGAGCAAGGTGACGTGAAATGAAAGGGCGCTGACCCTCTGGTCGCGCCCTTGAAATTGAACGTCAGATTGCCACTTGGGGCCGTTTGCAGCGTCGAGCAGCTACGCGGTTTGGTAAAACCGCGTAACCACTAGTTTGGTACCTTGACATTCATTTCTCATGCTCCTAGATTGGTTAGGCACAAAACAATTCCACTACCTAACTAAAGAAAGGAGCAAAACTAATTCATGTGCGATGAACCTCTTAACCTTTGTTCGCACGAGCCCGGCGGCGACCCGTCACAGCCGGCGGATGCACCCGAAGCGGTTAGCTCAGAAGACAAGCTTGCCAAACGCATCCTCAATGGCCTGGGCTTTTGCGGCCATTACATGCATTTTCATGGCGGAGGCGTGTCCGGCAAGGCGCCCATCATCTGCCTGCTGGCCAAGCAACCCGGCGGCGAGATGTCGCAGCAAGAACTCGGCATGCACTTTGACCTCAAGCCGGGGTCGCTTTCCGAGATCCTGTCCAAGCTCGAGCTCAACGGCCTCATCGAGCGCAGCCGTAACCCCAAAGATCGACGGCAACTCACCATTCGCCTGACCGAAACCGGCCGGGAAAACGCCCGCATCGACCAGGCAGCCCGCATCCGCTTTAGAGAACGGGCCTTTAGCGCGCTCACCCACGACGAGCGCGAGCAGCTCGCCGAAATGCTCGAGAAAATCCGTGTAACCTGGGAGGAACTGGATGATTAAAACCCTCATGGGAAGCATCCGCGACTATATGAAAGTCACCGTTGCCACGCCGTTGCTCGTGCTTGGCGAGGTGCTCTGCGAGATGCTGATTCCATTTATCACCGCCAACCTGATCGACGCTATCAAAGACGGCGCCACCGTAGCCGAGATGCTTCCCACCGCGGGCCTTTTGGTGCTCATCGCGCTGACATCGCTGGCTTTTGGCGCCGCGGCAGGCGTCACCTGCAGCCATGCGAGTTGCGGCTTCGCCAAGAACCTGCGTCACGACCTGTTCTACAAAATCCAGACGTTCAGCTTTGCCAACATCGATGAGTTCTCGAGCTCCTCGCTCGTCACGCGCCTGACCACCGATATCAACAACGTGCAGCAGGCCTTTATGATGATCATCCGTATCGCCGTGCGCGCGCCGCTGGTATTGATCTTCGCCTTTACCATGGCGTTTATCATGGGCGGCAACGTCGCCATGGTCTACCTGGTCATCATTCCGCTGCTGGGCTTTGGACTGTTCTTTATCATCTTTAAGGTGCGCCCCATCTTCTCGCGCGTGTTCCACAAGTACGATGCCCTTAACGAGTCCGTTGAGGAAAACGTCACCGGCATGCGCGTGGTTAAGAGCTACGTGCGCGAAGACTTTGAGAAGGAGAAGTTCGCGGCCGCCGCGCGCGACGTCCAGATGGACTTCACCCGCGCCGAGAAGCTGCTCGCCTTTAACAACCCCATGATGAACATCTGCGTCAACGGCGCGTTTGTCGTCATCATCTACCTGGGCTCCAAGCTCATCATCACGAGCCAGGGTACGCTGTTCGACGTGGGCCAGCTCTCCTCGACCTTTACCTATGGTTTCCAGATTCTCATGAGCCTGATGCAGCTGTCGATGATCTTTGTCATGGTGACCATGGCCGACGAATCGGCACACCGCATTGCCGAGGTGCTGGCCGCCGAGCCCACGATCGCCAATCCCGCCGAGCCCGTGCTCGAGGTTGCCGACGGTTCCATCGACTTTGACCACGTGAGCTTTAAGTATTCCGCGCATGCGAAGCGCCAGGCGCTCGACGATATCGACCTGCACATTACGAGCGGCGAGACCATCGGTATCATCGGCGGCACCGGCTCGGCCAAGTCCACGCTCGTCAACCTCATCGCCCGCCTGTACGACACCACCGAAGGCGCTGTGCGCGTGGGCGGCGTGGACGTGCGCGACTACGACCTGGACGCGCTGCGTCACCAGGTCGCCATGGTGCTGCAGAAAAACGTGCTGTTTAGCGGCACCGTCGCCGAGAACCTGCGTTGGGGCGACCCGAACGCCACCGACGAGGAAGTCCGCGAGGCAGCGCATCTGGCCTGCGCCGACGAGTTTGTCGACGGTTTCCCCAAGGGCTACGACACCTGGATCGAACAGGGCGGCTCTAATGTTTCGGGCGGTCAGAAGCAGCGCCTGTGCATTGCACGCGCCCTGCTGCGTCGCCCCAAGATCTTGATCCTGGACGACTCCACCAGCGCCGTCGACACCAAGACCGACGCAAAGATCCGCGCAGGACTGGCAAGCTATCTGCCCAACACGACCAAGCTCATCATCGCCCAGCGCATCAGCTCCGTGCAGGACGCAGACCGTATCATCGTCATGGAGGGCGGCCGCATCGCGCAGATCGGCAACCATGACGAGCTGCTTAAGACAAGCGAGATCTACCGCGAGACCTTCACCTCGCAAAACAAGATGAGCGCCGAGGGCGAAGGGGCCATCGAGGCCGACACCGAGGCATCCGCAACGCAAGCTCAGACTCAGGAAGGAGGCGAGGCATATGAGTAAGGCAACGACCGCCGAGCGCGCGCTCAACCGTAAGGGCGGCACCATGTCGCGCCTCATCAAGACGCTCTTTGGCTTCTATCCCGTGCTTTTGCCCCTTGTCGTCGCCGGCGTGGTGCTCTGCGCCATCATCAACTCCATCGGCGCGACCTTCCTGCAGAGCGCCCTGCAGATTATTAGCGAATCGTGGCAGTCGGGCGATTGGGAAGCCGCACAGCCCAAGATTCTGCAGCTCGTGACCACCCTCGCCTGCATCTACGGTGTCGGTGTCCTGTCCTCGCTCTTCTGGAACCGCGCCATGGCTATCGTCACGCAGGGCTCGCTCGAGAAGCTGCGCGAGATGATGTTCAACCGCATGCAGGACCTGCCGATCCGCTACTTCGACACGCACCAGCGCGGCGATATCATGAGCCACTACACCAACGACATCGACACGCTGCGTCAGATGATCAGCCAGTCGCTGCCCAACCTGCTCATGACGATCATCATCATCGTCACGGTGTTCTTTATCATGCTGTACTACAGCGTGTGGATGTGCCTGGTCATCATCGCCGGCGTCGCCTTTATGACCTTTATGACCAAGCTGCTCGGCTCCAACTCCGCGCGCTTCTTTATTGCGCAGCAGACCGAGCTCGGCGTGGTCGAGGGCCATATCGAGGAAGTTATGAACGGCCAGAAGGTCGTCAAGGCATTCTGCCACGAGTCTGCCGCCGAGGCCGATTTTGACGAGCGCAACGAAAAGCTCTTCGAGGTCTCCCAGAAGGCCAACATGTACGCCAACATCCTCATGCCCATCCTTATGAACCTGGGAAACCTGCTCTACGTGCTGGTCGCACTGGCGGGCGGCATTTTCCTGGCGCTGGGCGTGCCCAACCTGAGCATCTCGGGCATGGCGCTGTCCATCGCAGTCGTAGTGCCGTTCCTCAACATGACCAAGCAGTTCTGCGGACAGATCGGTCAGATCTCGCAGCAGATCAACGCCGTGGTCATGGGTCTGGCCGGCGCCGATCGCATCTTTGAGCTGCTCGACGAGGAGCCCGAGGCCGACGAAGGCTACGTGACGCTCGTCAACGCGCAGGTGAACCCCGAAACCTGGGAGCTCGAGGAGGCCGACCACCATACTGGCATGTGGGCATGGAAGCATCCGCACCGTGCAACCGGCGAGATCGAGTACGTACCGCTGCGCGGCGACCTGGTCATGGACAACGTCGACTTTGGCTACACGCCCGATCACGAGGTGCTGCACGGCGTATCCGTGTTTGCCAAGCCGGGCCAGAAGGTCGCGTTTGTCGGCGCCACCGGTGCCGGTAAGACGACCATCACCAACCTCATCAACCGCTTCTATGACATTGCCGACGGCAAGATCCGCTACGACGGCATCAACGTCAACAAGATCCGCAAGGCAGATCTGCGCCGCTCGCTGGGCGTGGTGCTGCAGGACGTGAACCTGTTCACCGGCACCGTGATGGACAACATCCGCTACGGCAACCTGGACGCCACCGACGAGGAGTGCATCGCAGCGGCCAAGCTCGCGGGCGCAGACGACTTTATCACCCGCCTGCCCGACGGCTACGACACCATGCTCACCGGCAACGGCGCACAGCTGTCGCAGGGCCAGCGCCAGCTGATCTCGATCGCCCGCGCCGCCGTCGCCGATCCGCCGGCGATGATTCTGGACGAGGCCACGAGCTCCATCGACACCCGCACCGAGGCCATCGTGCAGGCCGGCATGGACAAGCTCATGGAAGGCCGCACGACGTTTGTCATCGCGCATCGCCTGTCCACCGTGCGCAACTCCGACGCGATCATCTGTCTGGATCACGGCCGCATCATCGAGCGCGGCAACCACGACGAGCTGATCGCCAAGCGCGGGTACTACTACCAGCTGTACACGGGTGCGTTTGAGCTCGAGTAGGTAGGTTTGTTTCACGGAGGACCCCCAGGCGGGCCGGGGTGTAACCTCCGTGCTCAAACATTCTCGCTTCGCTGCGAAACTGCGCGCGGAGGTTACACCCCGGCCCGCCTGGGGGTCCTCCTGCGCGCAATCAGCCCGTCGTTTAGAACGGAATAAAAGTTTGCGAGGCCCTGGCCATTTGGCCAGGGCCTCGTTTTGTAAGGATGATTTTTCTGGGACGGGGGTTAAATAAACATTTTGTACCGAATGATTATTTAATCCCCGTCCCAGAAAAATCATCCTCGAAGTAACTAAAAGAGCCCCGTCCCAGGTGAGCTAGGTGAGAAGCTGGGCCATGGCGTTGACGAATTTTTGCACTTGGAGGGTGGGCTCGAGCGGGTAGTGCAGAAAGACTGGCACCTCGCGGCCGCACAGGAACGGCACGCCCACAAAGGCCGGGCGCACGCCCGACCACGCTCCGCAGGTGAGCACCGCATCTCCCTTTTCCTCCGCATCGTTAAAGAGCGCAAAGTCAAAGCTGTCCACGTCGATCACGTCCACGCCGCCATCGGCCAAAAGATCAATGCGCAGGCTGTCCATAGCGTCGTTGCCGTGACGAAGCACGCGCAAGCGCATGCCCTCTAGGTCGGCAACCGTGATGCGCGTCTTGCGCGCGAGTCGGCTTGTGCGCGGCAGATCGATATAAAACGGCACGTTGACGATGCGGAGCTTTTGACAGGCATCGCCCCAACGCGGAGTCGAAAAACTCGACTGCACCACATCCACCTCGCGACCCAGGCTGCGCATGACGGTTTCACGCTCGTCATAGAGGTCGCTCACCGGCACAATCTCAAAGCGCAACGACGGCTCAAGCTCGTGCACGTCCGTCCACATCGACAGCGTCTGGCGCCCCGGGCACATCATCGACACGCCCAGGCGCACGGCACCGCCATCGCCCGCCGCGCGTCGGGCGCGGCGCAACGCGTCCTCGGATTGGCGCATGATCGAGCGCGCATCGTCCACCAACAGAGCACCCGCCGGCGTCACCTTGACGCCCGAGTGCGAGCGCTCGAACAATGTGATGCCAAACTCGGCCTCGAATCCCGACACCTGTTTGACGAGCGCCGGGGTCGACACGCGCAGTTTTGCCGCCGCGCGCGAGAAACTTCCCAGCTCTGCGGCGACCGCTATGGCCTCGAGTCGTCGATCGTACACGTCAATCTCCCGTTTCCAGACGTATGGCCATGCGCTGCCAAAGGGGGTTGTTTTGGCAGGTCACACACTTAATTAAGAACAAATCGTCTTGCAGGCTATAAACCATAGGTTTACGCCATTCTAACAAATATGCAATTCACCTGCGCAAATTCAAAGCATACGATAACCAGCGAAAACCACGTGGGTCGATTAATGGGAGCGGCCCACAAGGAGGCACAAGAAGGGAAGTTCCTATGAGCAACTGGCTTAAGCTCGAGGGCGATGTCTGCGCTGTGACCGGCGCGCTCGGCGGCATGGGCGTCGAGATCTGCCGCGAGTTCGCCCGCAACGGCGCCAACGTTGTCCTGCTCGACCTGGACGAGGAGAAGGTCAAGGCCGCTGCCGCCGACCTCGCCGCCGAGTTTGGCATCCACGCCGAGGGCTACAAGATGAACGCCACCGACGAGGCCGAGGTTCAGGCCGCCGTCGATGCCACCATCGCCGACTTCGGGCGCGTCGACGTCCTTGTCAACACCGCCGGCATCCTGCGCTTTGCCGCTATGGAGGACCTGCCGCTGAGCGACTGGGAGCAGGTGCTCAACGTCAACCTCACCGGCTACTTCATCACCTCGCAGCGCTTTGGTCGCGAGATGATCAAGGCCGGCCAGGGTCGTCTGGTGCACATCTCGACCGTCGCCAGCCACTCCCCCGAGACGTTCTCGGGCGTGTACAGCTCCACCAAGGCCGGCGTCAACATGATGTCCAAGATGCTCGCCGCCGAGTGGGGCCCCTACGGCGTCCGCTCCAACTGCGTCGAGCCTTGCTTCGTTAAGACCCCGATGTCGGCCAACTTCTACGCCGACCCCGAGGTCGAGAAGAGCCGCAGCCGCCTTATCGCCACGCGCCGCATCGGCGAGGTCAGCGATATCGCCAACGCCGTCATGTTCCTGGCGTCAACGCGCTCGGACTTTACCACCGGCGACGCCATCAAGGTCGATGGCGGTTTCTCCAATATGATGGGCGACCTCACCGCCAAGCCCGGCGGCCGTCGCGCCTATGCCGACAACTACCTTAAGAACAAGGGTGTCGAGCTTTGGTCCGACGAGTCCGGCGTCGCAAAGCCGACCGACCAGTAAACCAGCCTGACAGGGAGGCCCCGCGGACGCGTCCGCCCCTCCCCCGCATCGATTAGAAAGAGTCCAATGGCTTCCACCAACTCCAACAAGGGTCGCGCCGTCGTGCTTTCCGCCGCGTGCGTCACCATGTTCTTCATCAGCTCCATCGCGCTGTACTCCGTCGTGAGCAAGAACCTGCTCGCCGTCTATCCCGAGTGGTCCAGCGCCCTTACCTGGGCTTTCCCGGTCTTTCAGACCATCATGGCCGTGACGGGCATCTTCGCCGGTCGCATCTCCGATAAGATCGGCCCGCGCAACGTCGTAATCGCCGCCGCCGTGTGCTACGGCTTGGGCTGGTTCATGTCCGGCACCGTCACCGAGCCGTGGCAGTTCTACCTGTGGTTCTCGCTCGTCGCCGCCATCGGCAACGGCCTGGGCTACAACCCCGCGCTCACCACCGGCCAAAAGTGGTTCATCGACAAGAAGGGCCTGGCCTCCGGCATCACCCTGGCCGCTTCGACCGCCGGCCCCGCCGTGCTGTCCCCGGTGCTCGCCTCGCTGCTCATCCCGAGCCTCGGCATCTTTGGCGCCCTTAAGGCACTCGGCGTCATCTTCTTTGTGACGATCGCCGCCTCCGCCCTGTTCCTGAAGGCCCCCGAGGCCGGTTGGCTGCCCGAGGGCTTCGAGGCCCCCAAGGGCGGCGCGCACGCCGGCACCTTCGGTGACCTCACCCCGGGCGAGATGGTCAAGACCCCGCGCTTCTGGGTCCTCATCGTCACCTTCGCCTTTGCCGCCACCGCGGGCACCCTGCTCGTCGGCAAGGTTGCCTCCATCGCCGCTGTCCAGCTCTTCGCCGACCCCACGAGCGCCGCGGCCGTCGCCCTCGGCGGCGTGGTCGTCTCCGTCAACACCTGCGCCAACCTGGTCGGCCGTCTGTCCTTTGGCCAGATCATCGACAAGCTCGGCGCCTACAAGTCGCTGCTCATCAGCCTTGTCGTCACCATCGTCGCGCTCGTCATCATGTCGATGAGCTTTACGCAGAGCATGTTCTTTGTGGCGCTCGCCCTGCTCGGCTTTAGCTTTGGCGCCCTGCTCGTCATCTACCCGCCGCTCACCGGTGGCGCCTTTGGCACCAGCAACATCGGCGTCAACTACGGCATCATGTTTTTGGGCTATGCCGCTTCCACCTGGATCAGCCAGCCCATCACCGCCGTGCTGTATCACGCCGAGGCCGGCAGCGCCGCCTACCAGCAGTCCTTCTACGGCGCCATTGTGATTGCCGCCATCGCCGTCGTGCTCACCGTCTACATGATGGTCTCCGACAGCAAGAAGAAGTCCGCTTAGTTTTGCTTGACGCGGCAAGGGCCGTTCTCTTGCCGCATTCCACCGGTCACCAGTATTAAGGAGTCGAAATGTCTGAGCTCAACCCCGTCCGCATTGCCGTTATCGGCGCCGGTGCCATGGGCCGCAACCACATCCGCTTTGTCACCGAGGAGCCCGAAGCCGAGCTCGTCGCCATCGCCGACGCCTTTGAGGGCGCCCGCGCCACGGCCGAGGCCGCCGGCGTGCCGTTTTACACCGATCCCGCCCAGATGATGGACGAGGTCAAGCCCGAGGCCGTCATTATCGCCACCCCCAACGACCTGCACCTGGGCGTTGCTCGCGAGGCTGTGAAGCGCAACATCGTGCCGCTGGTCGAAAAGCCGATCTCCAACGATCTCGAGGATGCCCAGGCCTTCGCCGCCGAGGCCGAGACCGCCGGCGTGCCCGTGCTCGTGGGTCAGCACCGTCGCCACAACCCCTTCGTCAACAAGGCCAAGGAAATCATCGAGTCCGGCGAGCTGGGCAAGCTCACCGTGTCGAGCTTCCACTATATGATCTATAAGAATGACGAGTACTTCGATGTCGAGTGGCGCCGCAAGAAGGGTGCCGGCCCGATCCTGGTCAACCTGGTGCACGACGTCGACCTGCTCCGTTACCTGCTGGGCGAGCCCGTTGCCGTCCAGGGTATGCAGTCCAGCGCCGCCCGCGGTTTTGAGACCGAGGACTCCGCCGTGGTCAACGTCCGTTTCGCCGATGGCGCGCTCGCGAGCATGACCATCTCCGACGCCACCGCCAGCCCCTGGAACTGGGAGGCAACCGCCCGCGAGGACCCGCAGTACCGCCCCTTCGACGCCGACGCCTACTTTATCGGCGGCACCAAGGGCGCCCTTTCGCTGCCCCGCCTGCACCAGTTCTCCTACGACGGCGCCTCTAACTGGCACAAGCCGCTGCAGATGGAGATTCCGGCCGTCGACCCGGCACTGCCGCACAAGATGCAGCTTAAGCACTTTGTGAAGGTTGTCCGCCGCGAGGTCGAGCCCGTCGTGACCCCCGCCGATAACGTCAAGACGCTCACGCTTCTCAACGCCATCAAGGAGGCCGCCGAGACCGGCCAGCTCGTCGAGCTGTAACGCCTTAGGGCAGACCGCGGCAAACTTCCCGCCGAGCGCCTCGGCCCGCCACCAACAAGCCCCTCTTCTTTGCCCCGCGAGCAGCCTCCTGCCCGCGGGGCTTTTTGCTACTTCGCTGACGATTTTTCTGAGACGGGGGCCTTTTGCACCTCGGCTTGGTTCGTTCGCCACGAAATGCGCCTATCTACTACGTTTAACCGATCGCCCTCAAGCATGCCGAATTTCGCGAGATAAAAACCGCAGGTAAACGGCTTGCCGACTTTCGGAAAACCCAGGTATGGTCAGCCCCTACGGGTAAAACGTAGTAGATAGGCCGTTTTCGTGGCGCGGCCCCAAAACAGCCTTTTGGGACGGGTGGTATCCTTGGTAGCCCTGTGCCGCAAACGCACCCTAAACGCAAGGAGTCCCATGGATCTTATCGCCCAGCTCGCCCGCGAGCTCAACCTTAAGGCCGCCAACATTGAGGCGGCCGTCAAGCTCATCGACGAGGGCAACACCATTCCCTTTATCTCGCGCTACCGCAAGGAAGCCACGGGCGGCATGGACGACGTCGCCCTGCGCGCCCTCGACGAGCGCCTGTCCTACCTGCGCAATCTTGAGCAGCGTAAAGAGGACGTCATCCTGCTTATCGACGCCCAGGGCAAGCTCACGCCCGAACTCGAACAGCAGATTCGCGAGGCCACGCAGCTCCAGCGTGTCGAGGACCTCTACAAGCCCTACCGCAAAAAGCGCATGACCCGCGCGCAGAAGGCCCGCGAGGCAGGCCTGGAGCCGCTTGCCAACATGATCATCATGCAGGCATCCGCCAAGGGCAGCGCACTCGACACCGCCGCGGCCTACGTCAACGAGGAAGCCGGCTTCGGCACGCCCGAGAAGGCGCTCGCCGGCGCGGCGGACATCGTGGCCGAGACGGTGGCCGAAGACCCCGAGAACGTCGCCGACCTGCGCGCCTTTACGCAAAACACCGCCGACATCATCGTCGAGGCCACCGACCCCGCCGAGAAGACCCCCTACGAGCCGTACTACAGCTATGATGAGCCGCTGCGCCGCATCCCCAACCACCGTGTGCTGGCTATCGACCGCGGTGAGCGCGAGGGCAAGCTCCGCGTGCGCGTGAACGTCGACGGCGCCGCTGCCACGGCACGCCTCGGCAGCCGTTGGCCCCGACGCCAAGGCGTCTTCGCGCCCGTCTTTGACGCCGCCATCGCCGACGGTTACAAGCGCCTGATGGCCCCCTCGCTGGAGCGCGAGGCCCGCGCCAAGCTCACCGTTCGCGCCCAGACCGAGGCCATCAACGTCTTTGCCAAGAACCTTGAGGGCCTGCTCTCGGCACGCCCCGTGCGCGGCGCCCGCGTGCTCGCGCTCGATCCGGGCTACCGCACCGGCTGCAAGGTCGCCGTTATGGACGAGACCGGCAAGCTGCTCGACCACGGCGTGGTCTACCCCACCAAGCCGCGCCACGACGTCGCCGGCACCAAGCGCGAGCTCGCCCGCCTCGTCAAGAAGGACGGCGTCAACACCATCGTCATCGGCAACGGCACCGCCAGCCGCGAGACCGAGGAAGTCGTCTCGGAGTTCATTGCCGAGCAGGCGCCTGGACTGCGATACACCATCGTCAACGAGGCCGGCGCATCGGTATACTCCGCCTCCGAGCTCGCCAGCCAGGAATATCCCGACCTGGACGTCACCGTGCGTGGCGCCATGAGCCTGGGCCGTCGCCTGCAAGACCCGCTGGCAGAGCTCGTCAAGATTCCGCCCCAGTCCATCGGCGTGGGCCAGTACCAGCACGACCTTGACCAGGCCGAGCTTTCGCGCACTCTGGGCCACGTGGTGGAGGACGTCGTCAACCGCGTAGGCGTCGACGTAAACACCGCAAGCGCGAGCCTGCTGGGATACGTATCGGGCATCACGCCAAGCGTGGCCAAAAACATCGTGGCCTACCGCGAGGAAAACGGCGCCTTTACCGATCGTCGCCAGCTCAAGAAGGTCCCCAAGCTGGGACCCAAGGCATATCTCAACGCCGCGGGCTTTTTGCGCATCAGTGGCGGCAAGAACCCGCTTGACGCGACAAGCGTCCACCCCGAGAGCTACGAGGTGGCGACGGCCGTCCTGGAGCGCGCCGGCGTTGCGGCAAGCGAGCTCAGCCGCGGCGGCGTGCCCGACATCGAGCGCCGCCTGGGCAGTATCTCGGCGCTGGCAAGCGACCTGGACTGCGGCACTCTCACGCTCATCGACATTGTCAACGAGCTCAAGAAGCCCGGTCGCGACCCGCGCGACGACGCGCCCGAGGTGGTCTTTAGCCGCTCAGCACTTTCCATCGATGACCTGGAGCCCGGCATGGAACTCAAGGGCACGGTGCGCAACGTCGTCGACTTTGGCGCGTTCGTCGACGTGGGCGTGCACCAGGACGGCCTCGTGCACATCTCCAAGCTGGCCAACCGCTTTGTCAAGCACCCCAGCGACGTGGTGCGCGTCGGTGACACGGTCAAGGTGTGGGTCGAAAAGGTCGATCGCGACCGCAAGAAGATCTCGCTCACCATGGTGCAGGGAAAGTAAACCGCCAAAGCAAGGGTACCCCCTGTAGCGACGTGCAAAATCGCGAGTATTCTGCATATTCCACCGTTCCGGATGCCCCTCAGAGACGAAAAAGCAAGAAACAGCCCCCGTTTTAGCGTCATCAGAGCCAAAACGGGGGCTGTTCCATGCTTCACCCAGCTGGTAAAAGCCTTTACCTTGCTGAATACTCTCAATTTTGCACGGCGCAGGCGGGGGTACCTTTGTCCACGGCAGGATATGGAAGCCTATCACCAACCTACCGGCAAGTTCGTGTCGGCAGCCCCGGCCTTTCCTTTGCCTAGCGCGACCCTCGCGAAGCGCGTGAGCGATAGGGAAAGGAAAGGCCGGGGCGAACAACCCGCGATGTAGCCAGCGTTCGCGTTACGGCAGGATATGGAAACCGAGCGAGGCGATATCCTTGGCAAAACCGCGCACGGTATCGAGCGAGACCTCATACGGGTCACGGCCGATGTTCTTACGCTTGGCCAGGATGCTGTTTGGCACCGTGATGATCTGGCAACCGCATCCTTCCGCCTGGTAAATATTGATAAGCTCACGCGTGGACGCCCACAGGACCTCGCAGTTGGGCTTGGCGGCGGCCTTCTTCACCGACTCCGTCATAAACGGAATGGGATCGACGCCGGTGTCAGCGATACGGCCGGCAAAGAGCGAGATGATGGATGGCGTCTCGGCATCAACGGCCTCGACCATCTCGTCGACCTGCGTAGGCGTAAAGATGGTGGTGACGTTGACCTTGATGCCGTCGGCCGAAAGCTTGCGCACCAGCTCGGCGGTGGACTCGCCCTTGGTAGTCACGCACGGAATCTTGACGTAGACGTTCTCGGCCCAGGTAGCGATCTCGCGGGCCTCGACCTCCATGGTCTCGACGTCGTCGGCAAAGACCTCAAACGAGACGGACACATCGGTGATGTGGGCCAGGACCTCCTTGGCAAACGCGCGGTAATCCGTCACGCCGCCCTTCTTCATAAGGGACGGGTTGGTCGTGAAACCCTGAACGTTGCCGTTCTCGTACATGTCGAGCATGCCCTCGAGGTTTGTACCGTCAGCGAACACCTTGATTGCCATCTGCCTGATTCCTTTCGCTTGCACATGGGCGATAAACTGCTAAACACTTTACCTACGTTTATCAAGGCGTGAGCTGCGG
Organism: Collinsella sp. AF28-5AC; assembly: GCF_003457875.1. Lineage (NCBI taxonomy): Bacteria > Bacillati > Actinomycetota > Coriobacteriia > Coriobacteriales > Coriobacteriaceae > Collinsella > Collinsella sp. AF28-5AC. The sequence continues at coordinate 14,576 of NZ_QRTA01000015.1, forward strand.
GTTTTCATCTTCTCGGCGAACGGTTTTGCAGTTTTACCATTTTTATATCGACACCCCAGCGGCAAAACGTTTTTGCTGATCATCGCGGTTGATTCCGTTCGCGGCGCAGAGACAGCGCTTCACCGGTGCGTTTTCACAACCAGTCCAAAACAAAAAGCGGTGACGCCTCATTTGAGACGTCACCGCTTCCGTGTAGGAGCCGGTTATCGGAGCTCCGCCCGATTAGGGCTTAACGTATGCCTGGATTACTCTTCCTCAACGTGATTGATCACAGCACCCTTGGTGTGGATGAAGTTGGGGACGAAGGCGACGATCAGAAGGACAGCAAGAATCGCGTAGACACCGGTGGTACCGAAGGCCTCGGCAGCGCGGCCAAGCGTAATACCAATGACGGAGAAATCGAAGTCGCCGAACGTAGTGTTCTTGAAGCCAAAGACGTCAAGAACGGGCAGGAGCAGGGCCGGGGCAAAGGTGATGAGCAGGCCGTTGACGAAAGCGCCAAGAGCTGCGCCCTTGCGACCGCCGGTAGCATTGCCGTAGATGCCCGCGGTAGCACCGCAGAAGAAGTGGGGAACCATGCCCGGGATGATGAAGATGCCCAGGGTAGCGCCCACGATGAACATACCGACCACGCCACCGATAAAGGAAGCGACAAAGCCGAGGATGACGGCGGTGGGAGCATAGGGGAAGAAGACGGCGCAGTCGACGGCGGGGATGGCACCGGGGATCAGCTTGTTGGAGATGCCCTGGAAAGCCGGGACCAGGTCGGCAAGGATCATACGAACGCCGTTATAGACGATGGTGACACCAACGGCGAAAGACAGAGCGCAGGTCAGGGCATAGACAATCACGTTGTCGCCACCAGCGGTCTTGGTAACGACCGCAGGATCTGCAATGTAAGCGGCGAAAGCGGTAACCAGGTAGAAGAAGGCCATGGTAAGAGCCGTGGAGATGGTAGTGTCGCGCAGGAAGGCGAACTTCTCGGGAACCTCGATCTTCTCGGTGCTGTTCTCCTCGGCGTCCTTAGCAAAAAGCGTACCGACTGCAGCGGAGATGTAATAGGCGAGTGAACCGAAGTGGCCCATGGCGATTTCATCGCCATCGGTAACCTTCTCGGTGAAACGCTGACCAACGGCGGGAAGCATAGCGCTCACGAGGCCCAGGAACATGCCGCCCACGATGACAAGCTGGACATCCTGGAAGCCAGATGCCTGCAGAACGGCAGACAGCAGGCAGGCCATAAACATGCTGTGATGGCCCGTCAGGAAGATGTACTTAAACTTGGTAAAGCGGGCAATGATAATGTTCACGACATAGCCGAGAATCAGGATCATCATGGTCTGAACGCCAAGGACGCTCTGAGCCATCGAAACGACGACCTCGTTGTTGGGCACGACGCCGGTGATGTGGAAACCGGTCTCGATGAAGGTACCCAGCGGAGCAAGGTTCTCCTGAACAACAGCGGCGCCGGCGGACAGCATGATGTAACCAAGAATGGGCTTCAGGGTGCCCGTCATCACCTTGTGGGCAGGACGCTTAAGCGCGACAAGGCCCACAAAGGCAAATAGGCCCATAATCCACGCTGGCTTGGTCAGAATCGATTGGATAAACTCAAGTATGGGAAGGATGGCTTGCATCTGCGCTTCCTTTCTCTCTAACGTGGGCGCGTTTCCCTCTTCCACAGGGAACCGCCCTTTTTTGTGCCGCTTTAGGCGTTAGCGGCGGCCGCCTTGATTGCCTCGAGGGCGTCTTCGCGGATCTTCTTCTTGTTCACATAGCTGCGAACGATCACAACGTTGCCGTGGAGCTCGGGGGCGAGTTCCTTAACGGTGATGAACAGATCCGGATTTGCGGAAGAAGCACCGTTCAGGTCCATAGACTCAACGTCGGCCTTGATGCCCTCCTCCTCGCAAAGCTCCTCGACTTTGCCAGCGAGCATCAGGCTGGACCCGATGCCGTTTCCGCATACGGTGATGATATGCATGGCAACCTTCCTCTCCTACACGTGACGGTTTTCCGTCTATCCAAAAGCGGCGACGCATCGCCGTGCCATTAAGGCCTAAAAGAATGAACGCATGGTCTCCAAAACCTGCTCGGGCGTATCGCATGCGCTGAGCTTGGCAACGCAGTCCTCGTCCTCGAACATCTGCGAAAGCTCCGCCAAGCAGCCAAGATGAGCCTTGGGGTCGGGTGCGCAAATACCCACGAGCACGTGAACCGGATCGAAATCCTCGTGTCCAAACGCAATGGCAGGGTCAAGTGTGACGATACAGATCCCCGCTTCACTCACATTGCCATCTGCCTGAGCATGGGGCATAGCGATGCCCTCTTCCAAGACCATATAGGGGCCGAATTTGTGAACCGATGAAATCATGGCGTCAACATAGCTCTGGTCGCATTTGCCAGCGTCTACGAGCAACTTACCGCATGCCCTGATCGCTTCCTCCCAGTCGGAGGCCTCGACGTGGCAGGCAACAAGCTCGGGCTTAAGAAGATCGGTCAGCATGCTCGTCCCCTACTCCTCGGGCAGGATATGAAAACCAAGCGCCTGAATGTCGCGGGCAAAGCCCTTGACCGTATCAAGCGAGTACTCAAGCAAATCTTTCCCGAAATTCTTGCGTTTGGCAAGAAGGGCATTGGGGACCGTAATGATCTGGCATCCAACGGACTCCGCCTGGAAGATATTGAGGACCTCGCGCGTAGACGCCCAGAGAACCTCGGCAGCAGGCTTAACGGCAGCCTTCTTTACGGACTCCGCCATGAGGGGCAGCGGATCGACGCCGGTATCGGCAATGCGACCGGCAAAGATGGACAGAATAGAGGGGGTCTCAGCAGAAACGGCATCGACAAACTCGTCGACCTGCTCGGGCGTGAAGATAGTGGTGACATTCACCTTGATGCCGTCGGCAGAAAGGCGCTTGACCAGCGCGGCAGTGGACTCACCCTTGGTGTTGAGCGCCGGGATCTTAACGTAGACGTTGTCTGCCCAGGTTGCGATCTCGCGAGCCTCGGCTTCCATACCTGCCTCGTCGTCGGCGAATACCTCAAAAGAGACCGACACATCAGTAATGTGCTCAAGAACCGTCTTGGCAAAAGCGCGGTAGTCGGTCACGCCGCCGGCCTTCATAAGGGAAGGATTGGTCGTGAAGCCCTGAACGTTGCCATTGTCATGCATGTCAAGCATGCCCTCGAGGTTAGCGCCGTCGGCAAACACCTTGATCGCCATGTTCGGTCCTTTCTCATCTAACACTATTGCTATCGAAAGCCTTCTTCTTTGTTTCAAAAGCTTTTCGGTTTTCTTTTATAAACCATTTCAAAAGCTATCGAAAGCTCAATTGTCAACTTTCCGTGAACGGTCGAATATCGGGCGTGAACGTACTTCTTTTGGGCGGCACCTTCAGAATGAGACTCTTTATAGCCCGTTTACGTGCGAACTATCTGCTACGCATGCATTTGTGACATGCCATTCCGTTCTTTTGATTCATTCGAATTTGCCTTGTTCTTTTCATATCGATACGTTATATTTCGATTACGAAAGGCGCATCTTTTACCTTTTGTTCAAAAGGAGCGGCACATGGCATCTACTTCAGACCTTTCACCGGCCGAGCGTCAGCGATTTATCATGAATTGGCTGGCCGAAAAGCCAAATATCTCGGTATCCGACATCGTTCGCCGTTTTTCGGTTTCGGAAGTCACCGCACGACACGACCTCATCTCGCTGGAATCCGAAGGCAAGCTGCGTCGCGTACGCGGCGGAGCGGTATCGCTTTCTCGCTCCAACGCAATCTCGTATCCCGAGGAGCGCATCAATGTCCAAGTCGAGGCCAAGGAGGCCATCGCCGCAACCGCAGCAACTCTTGTTGATGATGGCGATGTTCTGGTAATTGATATCGGCACCACAGGCTTTTACTTCGCTAAGGCCCTCATGGACAAGCGTGAGATCACCATTATCACCGGCGATCTTGCAATCGCGAACTACGCCAGCTTCAATCTCCCCAATGCTTCGGTAGTGCTGCTGGGCGGCTCCGTGCGCAAGGGCCACCTCTATCTCGCGGGCGCACTGACGCTCGACTGCATGAGCAAACTACATGCCGACAAGGCGTTTGTCAGTGCTGACGGATTCCACCCCGACCACGGTTTTACCGTCGAGCACGACTTCTCGGCCATGATCAAGCATATGTACCTTACCAACTCAAACCAGGGCTACATGATGGTTGACCAGGGAAAGTTCAACAAGACCAGTTTTTATCAGTCCGCGCAGATCGATGACCTCGACGGCATCATCGTTGATGGAGACAACGAGGGCATCATGACGGCGGCGATCGAGAGCAGTCGCAGTCATCCCAAGCTCTATATTGCAAAATAGCTCAAATGGCCGGGTCGCCCCCACTGCGGGCGACCCGGCCATTTATTAAATCAACCCAAAATGCTGCATCGCTGTGACGGTGCCGTCGTGTGCGACGTCGTCGGTCACGTAGTCGGCGATCGCCTTGACCTCGGGCATGGCGTTGCCCATGGCGACAGCCGTCTCGACGGCGGCGAGCATGCCCAGGTCGTTGCCCGAATCGCCAAAGCCAAAGGTGCGCTCGTTGCCAGCGCGACCCAGATACGCCAGCGCCCGCGCCAGGCCCACGCCCTTGTCGATGCCCTTGGGGCTCAACTCGCGATTTGTTTGCTGGGCTCACTTGGAAGAGCGGCGGTAAACGCATCTCCCGGTTAATCCGGCACCGCCGAAGCGAACCCCACACACGCCCTCCGGCAAGCGGCACGCGCCCGTCAACGCAAAGGTCCGGCGGGACGCACCTAGCATCCCGCCGGACCGCCACTCGTCCAGGAGGCCGCCGCGACGAGCCCCTAGATCTTCGCAAGCTCCTCGGAGATGACGCGGCAGACGTCCTCAGCCTGAGGCATCACGCCGTACATCTCGAAGAAGCCGTGGTCGCAGCCGCGATAGCGAATCGCGGTGACGTCAACGCCCGCATCCTGCAGCCTCTTCGCGAATAGCTCGTCCTGATAGCGCAGGTAGTCATACTCGGAAGAGATGATGACCGTGCGGGGGAACGCGCTCACGTCCTCCGCGAACAGGGCAGACACCCTCGGGTCGAGCATCTCCTCCGCATTGCCGTTGGTATACATCACTGGCAGGTCGTCGTTGGCGTTGCGGATGCGATCCACCCTGCTCAGAGCCTCGGCCCTCTGGTCGTTCACGATCTCATAGAGGTCATAGGACCATTCCTCCGGAACAGGGCCGCCGTCGACGAGCGGATACAGCTCGGCCACGAGCTTGATCCTGTCCGCATGGGACCCGTCGAGGACGACGGCGTTGGTCAGGCTTCCGCCCGCGGAGTCGCCAGCCACGGCGACCCGCGTCGCGTCGACACCCAGCTCATCCGCATGCTCGACAAGCCAGTCGAGCGTCTTCACGCAGTCCTCGACACCACCGGGGAACATCGTCTCGGGAGACAAGCGGTACTCCGGGTAGATCGCGACGCAGCCCGTTCGCTCCGCGATGTCGCGCAGGCAGTTCTCGTACTGGCCAATGTTGCCCACCATGAAGCCGCCGCCGTGGATGAACACGAGCGCGGCGGAGCCGCACCCGTGGCCCTCGGGCGTGAAGACGTGCAGGGGAATGCCCCTGTCGCCAAAGTTCATGACGACGGTCTTCTTGGCGACGTTCGAGCCCCTCACGACATGGGTCTCCTTGTTGGGAGCGGAGCGCCACGCGATCACGTCCACCGGCCCCGCCGGCGCCGGGCCGGCGGCGAGCTTCGCATGGGCGCGCGCGTAGACGCGCGGATCGAGCACGCGCTCGCGCTCGTCTCCCGGCACGGGCTTCAGCAGGAGCTTCAGCCCGTTGGGCTCCACGACCTCCCTAGATCCACGCTCAAGCACTTCAAGCTCGGAAGTGGGGTACTTCCTCTCCTCGGTGCCCATGGCTAGCCGATCTTCAGCTCGTCAAGCTTGGCGTCAAGCTTGGCCATCTCATCGGCGGAAAGCTCCCACTCGAACGTCTCGCAGTTCTGAATCGCGTGGGCGTCCGTGCGCACGCCAACGAGCGCGGTGCCCACGTACTCCTTCTGGGTGCTCCAGTTCACGGCGACCTGTGCCACGGGCTTGTCATGAGCCTCGGCGATCTCGTCCATGACCTTGAGCAGCTCCTGGACGCGCGAGAACTTGGGCTCCTGGAAGTAGTCGTAGAAGCCGCCACGAACATCGCCCTCCTCGAACTTCGGCAGCTCGCGGAACTTGCCCGACAGGATGCCCGCGCCAAGGGAGCCATAGGTGAAGGAGTCGATGCCACGCTCGTAGCCCCACTTGATAAGGTCCTCGGAGGAGCGGTCGACCATGGAGTAGGGCGGCTGCTGGACGTCGACCTGAGCGACCTTCTCGCACTCCTCGATCATCTCGGTCGTGAAGTTGGAGACGCCGATGTGGCGAATCTTGCCTTGCTCCTTGAGGAGCTGGAGGGCGCACATCGTCTCGGAGAACGGGGTCTTGGCGTCGGGCCAGTGCACGAAGTAGAAGTCGATGTAGTCGGTGCGGAGATTGCGCAGCGAGCTCTCGACCTCCCTCATGATGTTCTTGAACGAAGAGTCGCGGTCATAGCCGGCGGCGCTGGTGATCAGGCCAACCTTGGTCGAGAGCAGGTAGCTCTCTCGGTCGACGCCCCTGAGCGCGTTGCCGACGACCTTCTCGGACGCGCCGTTGCCATAGCACGGCGCGGTGTCAATGAGGTTGACGCCGTGATCGAGCATGGTGCGGATGGCGGACATGCTGGCGGCGTCATCGTTCTCACCAAAGGAGTCGCCGCCGATCGCCCAGGTGCCCACGGCGAGCTGGGAGACGTCAACGTCGGAGTTCTTGAGGTGCGTGTAGCGCATATTCTCTCCTTCTAATGGGGCGGCACGCGTCGAATGTCCTCGATCGCGTGCCGCCAGGAATTGCCTTGAACAGGCTTCGGATGATCCGGAAACCGCCTTACACGATGCCCACGAGGCCGAGGACGAGCGCCAGAACCATGATGCCGACCAGGATGATGTTGACGTTCACGTTCTTCTTGCGCAGGAGCCAGAGGACGACGAGCGTAAGTCCCAGAGGCACGATGCCCTTGAAGATCGAGTCGAGGTAGGTCTGGATCATGACGGGGTCGGAGTCCTGAACCGGAATGGACAGGATCGTGTTGAATTGGACGTTCGCCGCGGTCATGGCGCCGATCATCACCAGGCCGATCGTGGAGGTCGCCTTGGTGATGAGCTTCATGAGACCACCCTCGTACATCTCGGAGATGAAGTTGGTGCCCATGCTGAAGCCGAGGTAGGTCATGAAGTATCGGCAGAGGATCGACGGGATGTTGTAGATCAGCAGGAACATGATCGCGCCGAGGGGCGAGCCGCTCATGGCGAGGTTAATGCCGATGCCGGCGGCGATAACACGCAGGACGCCCCAGAAGATTGCGTCGCCGATGCCGGACATCGGGCCCATCAGGGAGACCTTGATACCGTCGATGGACTCGGTGTCGAAGTCTTCGTGCTGCGAGTTCTCCCTCTCCATGGAGGCGACGAGGCCCATGGCGAACGTGCCGACGTTCTGGGTAATGTTGTACCAAGTCGTGTGACGCTTCATGGCGTCGGCACGAGCCTCGGGGTCATCGGCGTAGTAGCGGTTAAGCGCGGGCTGGACGGAGTACAGCCAGCCGTCGGCGCCAGCCTTGACGGAACCGCCGGCGCAGGAAGCGAACACGGAGAAGGAGCGCAGGAAAATGCTGTTGAGCATCTTCTTGTCTTCAGGGCTCACATTCTTGGTCAGGTTGCTCATGCGAAGAAATCCTCCTCGTCGCTGGTTACAGAGTCGCCGGAAACGGCCTGGGTGGCCACTCCCTTCTTGGTGAGATCGAAGATCTCCTTGTCGCGGAGGGCGGAGGCAACCGCGATGATGACACCGAGAACTGCGATGGCGATCATCGGGAGGCCGAGGTACTGGTAGAGCGTAAAGCCCAAGAAGAAGTAGATGCTGAGCTCGGTGCTCCACAGCATCTGGAGCAGGAGCGCCATACCAACGGCGGGCAGGAGGGCACCCACGGCGTTGAGGCCGCTCATGACATTGGCCGGAATCTGGTTGACAATGGCGGCAACGGGCTCGGCGCCAAGGTAAACGCCGAGGAAGGCGATGAGGCCAAAGGCGGCGTACTTAACGAACCAGAGAACGAAGTGCTGAAGCGCGAGGCCCTTCTCGTTGCCCTCGGCGGCCATCTTGTCAAAGGTGGCTGCGAAGAACGCGAGGAACACGTTGTTCATGAAGATCGAGAGAAATGCGGTGACGACGCCCACGGGAACGGCCAGTGTGATGGCGGCACCCTGGTCGATACCAGCGCCAACGGTGAAGGCGACGGCGAGGGCGGTCGCGGTAACAGGCTCGGCGGAGATAGCGCCACCAATGTTAACCGCGCCCATGAAGATCGCCTCGAGAGAGGCACCGATGATGACACCGGTCTTGACGTCGCCCATCAGGAGGCCCGCAACGAGACCTACCACGAGAGGACGCTCGATCATGCACTGACCGAGAACCCAGTTGCCGCCGTAGCAAATCAGCACGGTCAACCAGGCCATTATTGCCAACCCAACCATTTGACTTCCTTTCTTTCATTTCATTTGGCCGCCTGGCCAAATCCCCTTATTTCCCCGCCGCCTCGATCAGACTCTTGAGAGGAGTCTTGGGATTGGACGGGATAAGCTGATGGAAAACCGGAATACCCTGCTCGCAAAGCTCCTTCGCGGCCTCGAGCTCATCCGGGTTGAGCATGATCGTGGAGTTGAGGGCGACCTTGCTATCCGGATCGGACTTGTCGAAGCGGCCGACGTTGGCAACGTTCACGCCCTCAATCTTGCCCGGCGCGCCCTTAACGAGCTCAAGCACGTCACGCACGCAGTTGGTGAGCGCGAAGATGCGCATGGAGTCCGCGCGCGGATCGTTCGCGATGCGGCAGGCATCCGGAACGTCCTTGACGAGGAGTTTCTGGCCCGCCGGCGTACCCATGGAAAGCGTCATGCGAAGGGCGTCGCTCTCCACGGCGTGCTTGTTGGCGACGATGATCCTGGTGGTGTTGAGCTCCTTGGTCCACACCAGGGCGACCTGTCCGTGAATCAGACGGTCATCGACTCGAACCTGAACAATCATTGCTTCCTCTCTCTACTTGTTAGTACTCTCTAATCAAAGAAGTCTCCCTCGGACTCCTCGTTGTCCGCGGCCTTGCTCGGAGGCTCGACGACCTGCATCGTCGCCCTCGCCAGCTCGACGCTCTGCTTGATCGAATCTGCCGTGACCGGCTCGGCGCCGAGGAGCGTCTCGATCACGAGGCCGAGGTTCATACCGGTGACGTGGACGATCCCGCGCTTCTCCGGCTCCATAAGGACGACCTTCTGGAAGACGGAACCACCGTAGATGTCGGTGAAGATGATGGCCTCGTCCTCAGGGCCCACCGAGTCAATAAAGGCCTGGATGCGAGGGGTGAAATCGGAGTCGTCCACGTAGCAGTCAACTGCCTCCACCATGTCCGCCATGCCGGTCAGGATTCCGATCGAGCTCCTGATTCCGCTTGCGAGGTGGCCGTGCGACGCGACAAGAACTTTCTTCATCGAGTCTCTCCTAGAGCGAATAGTGGTTGGGGTTCAGAAGCTGGATCTTGCTGACGACGAACGCGCGCATGTCGGGGGCGGCGTCCATCAGGAGGCCTATGCCGTTGCCGTCGTTCTTACCGGAGTTGATGTCCTTCTCGAAGGCGCGGTACATGGAACGGAAGTACTCCGTGGCGATGTTGAACTTACTCATGCCGAGGTTCACGGCCTCCTGGAGCTGCTCGTCGGGGATGTCGGAGCATCCGTGCATGACGAGGGGGACGCTGACGGCCTCCCTGCAGGCCTTGATGCGCTCCATGTCGAGGTTCGGGACCTTGACATAGGGGCCGTGGGCATTGCCGACGGCGATGGCGAGCGAGCCGCAACCGGTGCCCTCGACAAACTCCTCGGCGAGGTTCGGGTCGGTGTAGTGGTCGCTGTTCACGAAGTCGTTGGCGTCAGAGCCGTTGCCGACATGGCCGAGCTCGGCCTCGATGTCGACGTCGAAGATCTTGGCGACCTGGACGACGTCCTTCGTGAGCTGGAAGTTCTCCTCATAGGGAAGTGAGGAGCCGTCGACCATGACGGATGGGAAGCCGGCCTTGACGCCCTTGACGGCGATCTCGTAACCAGCGGAGTGATCCTGGTGGACGGCGACGGGCACGCTCGCGCGCTCGGCGTAATAGCGGGCGGCGAAGGCGATGATGTCGAGGGCGCAGTGGTCCTCGAAGCCAGGCCAGTACTGGATGATGATGGGCATGTGCTCATCCTCGGCGGCCTGGATCGCATAACGGATGGTCTCCGTATTGATGACGTTAATCGCGGGCACGCCATAGTGGTGCTCGGTCGCATGTTGAAGAAGCTCGTTGACCTTGATGAGTGACATCTTTGTCTTCCTTTCACCTGAATAATCATTGGATCGGACAGTTCTCAGCTCGTCAGCTGGTTGAACACGAAGCGAAGCGCGAGGCAGGCAGGCGCTTGCGAGGCGCGGTGGAGCCTATGCGGCCGCCTGGCCCTCAGGCTGCGGCGCCGCGCTTCGACGCCATAGCACGTACGCCACAAGAGCAGCGACTGCAGCAATCGTTGAAGCGAGGGCGAAGGCCAGGAAACCCGCGTGCGTGCCGAGCGCATCGCACGCCCAACCGCCAAACAGGTTCGCAACCACGACGGACAGACCGCTCTGGACCATCGCGAAGGCGCTCTGACCTCGAGCGCGACAATCCTCGTAAGTGTGGTTGGCAATGTAGGTAACGCAGGAGTAGTAGACGGTCATGTAACTCACGCTCTGCAGCAGCTGGCCGCAGACCATGACCGGGACGATGCCGGTGCCCACAAGCACGAGCCTGAGCGCCGCCATGAAGCAGGAAAAGATCAGGAGGTTCATCTCGCCGAAGCGCCTGACCAGCTTGGAGGAAACGAGCAGGATGGGGATCTCGCTCGCAGCGGAGACCGCACTCAGGACGCCCACGAGGTTCTGACCCTCGCCAAGCTCGACCGCGTAGCGGCCCAAGAACGCCCCGATGAAGCCAATCGCGGCCGAACTGATGAAGGCGAAGACCAAGACGAAGGCGATCTCATTGCTGGTGAACAGCGAGAGGAGGCCCTTTCCGTGGGAGACCTTGGGATCGTCCGCGGCATTGGCGCGAATTCCCGCCTCGGGGAGGCGCCACATGTGAGCCGCGAAGACCACCAGCGCGGCGGAGACCACCGTGAACTGGATTTGAGGAGCCATGTCGAGCAGCCGACCGACGATCAGGACGACGATGGCATAGCCGATAGTGCCACCCATGCGAATGCGAGAAAAGTCCAGGCCAGAGCGATCCGCGAGCTCGATGACGAGGGAGTCGCTCAGGGGCAGGAGCCCCGAGAAAAACGCCGAGAATGCAAAGGTTACGAGAAGGACCGGGACGAACGTCGACGCCAGGTAATACAGCGGAGCGAGTACCGCCGCCGCAAGGCAGAGGGCCACGATGACCGCGCGGCGGCGCCCGAGCTTGTCGGCGATCGTCGACCAGAGCGGCTGGATGGCGAGCGCACACACCGGGGTCGCCGCGAGGAGAATGCCGGTCTGGGCCGCGCTGAGGCCGAGGCTCGTGTAGTGAGCGGAGAGAAACGGCGAGTACACACCCGCGCAGACCCAGTAGAGTACGTTCGCGAAGAACAGCGAAGTCATGCTTGCGTTTGTCTTGGCGTTGTGCATCGTGCTTCTCCCTTCTTGCTCGCCGGGTGCCTGTCTGGGCTTCGAAGTGATTCACCATCTAGCGTGAAACGGAGTTGCGAGGCGTTGAAACAATGTTCTGTTGTTTCAACGTTTTCGTGCCGTTGTTTCACGGCTCATAAGATAGCAGCTCAAGCTGAGATTGCGCCGAGGAAGTACCGATTTACCGTGAACGGTAGGAAATCAGCGGTGAAACGCTATTTCACCGCTGATGAAACATTTTGCTTATTTTTCACCTCTCTTGACCTAAGATACAAAGCAAGCTAGGACCAAGGAGTAACCATGGATAAGACAGGGGATGTGCTCAGCCACATCTGCGCGGTCATGAGCAGCCTATCCCCCTCGGAGAAGGCAATCGCAACGTATGTGCTCGACCACCCGTCGGATGTCGCAACGATGACCGTCCGCGAACTCGCCGCAGAAACCGGTACGTCACCGGCGTCTGTTTCGAGATTCGCAAGGACGCTTGACTACCGAACCTATTCGGACATGCGTCTGGCGCTCGGCATATCCATCAGCAGGGCATCCGGCGAAGAAAAGGCCACGGACGGCAGGATTACTCTGGACGACGTCGAGGGCTCCATCAAGTACGTCCTGTCTCACAAGGTCAAGGAGCTCTCCCAAACCGCCTCGCTCATTGACTCCGATGACTTTTCGGCAGTCGTCAATCTGCTCCACAACGCCAACCTCGTCCTGATCGCGGGCGTCGGCAACTCGATTAACATGGGCGTAAACGCGGCGTTCAAGCTCTCGCAGGTTGGAGTCAGAGCGTTTTGCCCCAGTACCACCGAAGCCATGGTCTCCGTCGCAACCAGCCTCAAGGAGAATGACGTTCTGCTCGTCATTTCGACGTCCGGATACTCGAAGCGCCTCGTCAACATATTCGACTCTGCCGAGGATTCGAACACCCCCATCATCATGATCACAGACAACCCGGATACGCCGCTCGCGAAGCGTGCCACGCATATCATCCGAGCCATCTCGCGAGATCAGGCCATCACCGGAACCGAGATCGCCTTCTCGCACAGCTCGATCAACTTCGTCATCGAGCTGCTGTTCCTCTTCCTGACCTCTTGCTGGGATGACCCGGTAGAGTTTAACAGGATCATCTCGAAGAATCTCATGGGAGACAAGCAATACAGCTAGGACGACGCACGCCGGCGCACCGATGCCCAGACCGAAACGGAAGGACCCCTTGATAAAGCTCATCCTCGCAGACATGGATGGGACCCTGTTGCCGTTTGGCTCAAGGGTCGTATCGGAGCGCACGCACAGCGCGATTCTTTCGGCGCTCGATGCGGGCATCGCGTTCGGCCCCGCAAGCGGGCGCGACTACGCCGACCTGGCCGATGCCTTTGACGGCGACGCGCGCTGTTTCTCGACCGGCATCATGGCCAACGGAAAGAAGGTCTTCTCCAGCGGCGAACTCGTGTTCAAAAAGACGCTCTCGACGGAGGCCCTCGTCAAGCTCGATAGCGCTGTACGCCCCTACGCGGGGACGTCACTCTGGCTAGTCGCCGATGTCGATGAGACAGGCAAGCGCTGCGAGCAGTTCCTCTGCGCCGTCGAGCCTGGCGACGAATTCGCCCTGGAAGTCGTTAAGGACTCCGGAAGAGACATGGCGCTCGGAGACGTGCCCACGAACCGTGACGTCATAACCGCCGGCATCTTCGTCAACGTCAGCTCCGCCCCGACGGAAGTCGTTCGGAGTCGATGCAAGGAAGCCTGCCCAGAACTTGATTTCCCCTCGCCCGTCCCATTCTTCCTCGATGTTGTTCCGGCTGGCTGGAGCAAGGTAAACGGACTCGACGCGCTTCTCGGCAGCCTTGGGGTCACGCTGGACGAGGTCGCTTTTATCGGAGACTCGGAAAACGACGTGACGCTCCTCGAAAAGGTGCCGAACTCCTACGCAGTCGCGGGCGCGATGCCAGAGGCGAAGGCCGCGGCCCATCACCTGATCGGGAACGCAGCCGAGGACTCCGTCGCGAAGCTCATCGAACAGATTGTCCAGCAGCGAGGCTAGGGTTCCGCCAGCGTGGCATGCGCCGCGTGCCTCGTCATCCGTTCGTGGCGCGCTACCTCGTGACGATCCAGAGCGTGGCCATCGTCGCGACGCCGATGCCTACGATGAGCGCGGCCCACAGGACGCGGACCACGGGGTTCATGTCGCCCGTCACCACCATGTCGTTCGCGTGCCAGAACCAGCTCTCGTTTCCCTTGCGCATGATGCACTCCCTTAGCCTCGATTACGCCATCTATGGCCGAGCAATCGCAGGTCACGTGCCATAGATTTACCCTACGCCCAGCTTTCAGTTCTGTAAGGCGGCGGGAGCCTGTGCGAGGCCCCGAGTCCTGAGGCCGTTGCAATGAAAATGGGAATCAAGGGGCACGCATCAATCATATGGGTTCCTTTCGAGGGCGATGGCAAACGAAGCATCCATCATATAATGGAGCGACGCAACCAGAGAGGTCACCCATGGAATTTTATGCAAGCTGCCCCGAGGGCTTTGAATCCGCACTCGCCGACGAGCTCAAGTGGCTCGGGCTTTCGCATGTCCGCCGCCTGAAGGGCCGCGCTACGTTTGAGGGCGAGCTCGAAGAAGGCTACCGCGCCTGTCTGTGGTCGCGCCTGGCCAGCCGAGTGTTTGTGGTACTTGGGCGCTTTGAGGCGCAGGATGCCGATGCGTTGTACGACGGCGTTTACGACATTGCCTGGGAAAACATCGTCCGCCCCGGCGCCACCATTGCCATCACTGCCCGTGGTGTGACCGAGCAGCTGCGCAACACGCGCTTCTCGGCCCTGCGCGCCAAGGACGCATTGTGCGATCGCCTGGCCGAGACCACGGGCCGTCGCGCCGATGTCGATGCTGCCGACCCCGATGTCCACCTGCTGCTTTCGCTACGCCAGCGCCGTGCGAGCATAAGCCTGGACCTTTCGGGCGACCCGCTGTTCAAGCGCCTGCCGCCCGCCGCGACTCGAGCCGGCGAGGGCGCGCACGTGCTGCGCCCCGACTACGCCGCCCTGGTGTTGGCGCAGGTCGGCTGGACCGCGCTGTGCGAGCGCGAGCTGACGGCCGACGACTACGAAAACGAGGCCCTACCTACGCTGATCGACGCCTCGTGCGCCGGCGGCGGCCTGCTGCTGGAGGCCGTGAACATTCTGACCGACCGCGCCCCGAGCGCCGCACGCGAGCGCTGGGGCTTTGAGGGCTGGCAGCTGCACGACGCCACTCTGTGGGAGCAGCTGCTCGCCGAGGCACGCGAGCGCGAGGCGGCGGCGCGCGAGCGCCAGGCGCGCATCGTTGCCGTAGACATCGACCCCGCCGCCCGCAAAACCGCCGAGTGCATGGTCAAGTGCGCCGGCTACAAGCGCTTTGTCGATTTTTGCGGCGCAAAATCTGCCACCGTACTGGACCACGCGGGCGCCGTCGCCGGTGCCGCCCTCGTCGCGGATACGACCGAGACACCGCTGTCGCTTATGCATGACGCCATGACGCTGGTCGGCGAGCTGCGTCGCGCGCCCGAGCTTACCGCCGCGCCGGTCGCCGCCCTCACCCGCGACGGCCTTATGGCCCGCGCGCTCCATGCCGAGCCCGCGCGCTCCATTGCCGTCATGCCCAACAACGAAGAGGCGACTATCGAGGTTTGGCCCTCGCTCGACCACGCCGCCGCAGCGTTTGAGGCTGCGACCAGCGCGGATGCCGAGGCCGAGGTTGCGGATGCCAACGAAGTCAACGATGAGGCCGCAGCTTCTGCCATGCCCGAGCCCGCTGCCACGCTCGACCTGGGCGACGGCAAGCCGCTGCCCGTGCTCATCCCCGAGTCCGAGCAGTTCGCCAACCGCCTGCGCAAGAACGCACGCCTGCGCCGCAAGTGGGCCAAACGCGAGGGCGTAAGCTGCTACCGCGTCTACGATGCCGACCTGCCCGACTACTCCGCCGCCATCGACCTGTACGAGGGCTGTCCGCAGACGCCGGGCCGCTGGCTCGTCATCGCCGAATACGCCGCGCCCAAGTCCATCGACCCCGCACTGGCCCAAGCCCGTATGCTCGATATTCTGGCCATCGCGCCGCGCATCCTGGATGTCCCAGCCGAGCACGTGCACGCCAAGGCCCGCATGCGCTCGCGCGGCGGCTCGCAGTACGGCAAGCAGGGCGCCGGCAAGGGTGGCTCGGGCGAGCGCGCCAACATCGCACGCCGTCGTCTGCCGCTCATCGAAGAGGGCGGCCTTACCTTTGCCGTCAACTTTGACGACTACCTGGACGTCGGCATCTTCCTGAACCACCGCGTCACCCGCAACTTGGTGCGCGAACACGCCAAGCAGGCGCGCCGCTTCCTCAACCTGTTTGCCTACACCGGCACTGCAACCTGCTACGCGGCCGACGGCGGCGTCGAGGAGACCGTGACGGTCGACCTCTCCAACACCTATCTGGACTGGGCCGAGCGCAACATGCGCCAGAACGGCTTTGTGGGGCCTCAGCATCATTTTGTGCGCGACGACGTGCTCGCCTGGATTCGCGACCAGCGCCAGACGCGCAACCGCTGGGACCTGATCTTTGTCGACCCGCCCACGTTTTCGAACTCGTCCAAGATGGGCCGACGCACCTGGGATGTCCAGCGTGACCATGTTGAGCTTTTGGCCGGCGTGTCGCGCCTGCTCGCGCAGGGCGGCCATGCCATCTTTAGCTGCAACCTGCGCGGCTTCCGCCCCGAAACGCGCAAGCTCGCCCGCGCGGGCGTGGTATTAGAGGACATTACGGCGCAGACCATCCCCGAGGACTTCGCGCGCAACCAGAAGGTGCACCACTGCTACATCGTGCGCCGCCTGCCCATCGAGGACGCCATGGCAGAAGTCGGCTTTAGCGCCGAGGAAATTGCCGAGCGCGTCGAGGAGCTGCGCAACCCCGAGGCCCGCAAGTCCCGTGCAGCAGTGCCCACGCACGCGCAGGCCGGCCACGGCAAGTCCAACTTTGCCGGCAAACCCTCCCCTGCCGGCAAGTCCAAAAAGAAGAAGTTCTACGCCAGCAAGCCCAAGGGCAAATAACAAAGTTGCGGTGGAATACGGACTGTTTTGCCTGGAATTAGGCAAATTTAGACCGTATTTCACCGCAACTCATATTGGGATGGCGGTTGGCGATCTAGCCTTGGGTGACCAATCGGTAACCAATACCCACGTGCGTCTGGATATAGCGCGGATGCGCGGGGTCGGACTCGATCTTCTTACGCAACGTGCCCATAAAGACACGCAGGCTCGCCAGGTCGCTCTTGGTCGCCGTGCCCCAAATCTCGTGCAGGATAAACTGGTGCGTCAGTACCTTGTCGGCGTTATGCGCCAGCAGGCACAGGAGCTTATACTCGATCGGCGTCAGATGCAGTTCCTCGCCATCCATCGTGGCGATGCCGGCATCAAAATCGATATGCAGCTCACCGGTATCGAACGAGCCCTCGGAGACAACGCCGCCCGTCTGCGCATACGAAAGGCGCCTGAGCGTCGTGCGAATGCGCGCGAGCAGCTCCTCGACCGAAAACGGCTTAGTCAGGTAGTCATCGGCGCCGGCATCGAGTGCGCGGATCTTGTCCGCATCCTCGCTGCGCGCCGAGACCACGATAATCGGCATGCCCGACCATGCACGCACCGACTCCACCACCTTGACGCCGTCCATATCGGGCAGGCCCAGATCGAGCAGCACAATGCTCGGCGCCTGCGACGAGGCGGCGGCGATGGCGGCATGGGCGGTCTCCACGGCCATATGACGTAAGCCGTGCGCCTCGAGCGCGGCAACGATAAGGTTGCGAACGGCGGGGTCGTCCTCAACGACCAAGATGAGCGGTTTTACGGCAGAGTTCGGCACAGCGCTACTCCTTATCAAACGAAACGTCGGCGGCGGGAAGTTCAATCGTAAAGACCGAACCGTGCGGGTCCGCCGCGGCAACCTCTATGCTACCGCCATGTGCCAACGCAATGGAACGGCAGAGCGAAAGACCCAGGCCAACGCTGCGGTGGCTGTCGGCCAGACCATGGTTGGCGGTATAGAACGACTCGAAGATCCGCTCGCGATCCTCGGGTGCGATGCCCGGACCATCATCGGCCACCGAGCACGCCACGCGTCCTTCGTCGACGCTAATCGAAATCATGATATGCGAGCCCACGGGCGTATAGGTGATGGCGTTGTTCACCAGATTCACCACCAGCTGCACCATCAGACGCGCATCGACGTTGACGAGCGCCGGCTCGTCGCACGGCACCACCTTAAGATCGTGCTCGTGCACGGCCGGGCTCACATGGCGCAGCGCTTCTTCGACGATATCGTCCATGAGCTCCAGCGTGGTCGACAGGCGCATACCGCCACCCTCGAGCTTGGTGATGGCGAGCAGATTCTCGACGGTGGCGTTGAGCCACAGCGCATCCGAGCGAATGGATAGAAGCAGGCCGCGGCGCGTCTGGGCATCGAGCACCGCGGTGCCGGTCGAGCCCTGGTCGAGCAGCACGTCGGCATTACCCGAAATACTGGTAAGCGGCGTGCGCAGATCATGCGAGATGGAGCGCAGCAGGTTGGCGCGCAGCTGTTCGTTTTTGGCGAGCACCGCCGCTTCCTCGCGGGCCTCCATGGCGCGGGCGCGGTCGAGCGCCAGCTCGCCTTCGCTCACGATGGCATCGGCAAGCGTCCGCTCCTCATGCGTCAGCACGTCGGGCTCGGCAACGATAGCCAGCACGCCCACCACCGAGGCGGGGTCGCCCGAGCGCACGAAGCCGTCGCCCGTGCGAACCGTCAGGTAGATGCCATAAAACGCCGAGCCGCCATAGGTGGCATCGAGCGGCGTTCCCACATAGGCGGACGCCGAGAGCCGCGGTGGCATCTGCGGCGCCAGTTCATGCACCGGCGCGGCATCGCCCACGGCCGTGTATGTCGCACGCGGCAGCAGGTCATCGCCCTCGGCGTCGGCGCTGTACCACACGACCGGGCAACCCGAAAGACGCGCCAGCTGCGTTGCCATGGCATGGACAATCTGCTGCTGATCGGCGCACCGCTGCAGCATGCGGTTGGTCTCGAGCACCATATGCGTGCGGCGGTCGCTGGCAGCAGCCTGTGCCAAGGCACGGCGCAGGGCCAACGCAATCGAGCTCGACACGAGCGAGACCACAAACATGATGAAGAACATGCCGGGATAGACGCGGTCGATAAGCGACAGCGAGTAGCGCGGATCGACAAACAAGAAGTTGTAGAGCGCCACGGCGGCAGCCGAGCTCAGCAAGCAATACAGGCGACTCCAGGTAAAGAATGCGCACAGCTGAACGGCGAACACATAGACGATCATGATGCTCGGCGCGAGACCCGGATGGTCGAGCAGCGCACCCACAATCGTCGCCGCGACCAACAGCCCCACCGATACGCAAGCGTCATACAGAGGAGTGCGGCGCGTCAGCGTTGTGCGCCGCCACCAAAAGCTATCGGCAATATCGCCGTCCGTACGGACGTCCATCAGCGCCCCGCCCCTCTCTCAAAAACAAAAACCACCACAAAGGGACAGGCACCTTTGTGGTGGTTTCCCTTGTGGTGGTTCCAAGTGTATAGCCTTTGCAGCCGGCGGTCGCTAGACAAACAGCACGTGCGCGAGCAGGGCGCACACGCACACCGCGACAAGCAGCGTCACCACGATCGAGATCACGCGGTCGGCCATGTCCATGTTGGCACGGTTCGTCAAAAACCGATCTTCGGCGGCGTCGGCGCGTGCCTCACGTACCAGCTCGGCAACCACCTCGCGGCCATCAAGCATCTTTGCATCCATGTTTGCCTCCCCGGTCTCAATCTTGTCCATCGAAAACCAACTCCGTGCAACCTGTCGGCGCCTACGGCCGCTCGTTGGGAGCCAGGCGCTGCATCTTGTTCACGGCCTTGAACTTGGTGAACAGCGGCACGTACTCAAAGCTCACGTTGGAGTTCTCCAGGCCGTACCAACGCGCGGGCGTGCCGGCGGCACGGCGGATGATGTACTTGAGCGTGATGGCCGTACGCTCGCTCGGCTCCACGTCGCTTTCGGGCGCCAAAAGCTTACGGATCAGGACGAACTTGAACGTGCCGATGTTACCCGGGTCCTTGTAGACCGAGTAATCATGCGTCTGCGCCGGCAGCTCGCCAGTGGCAGCCAGGTCCTGAACAACCTGACGCAGGTAGGCATTGACGCGCTGGTTGATCTTGTAGCCCAGGTACAGATGCACGCGGAACACGTAGTCGGTGCCGAACGTCTCGACCGAATAGGCAAAGGTGTGCGGTTCGTCCATGGTCTCGACATTCACAAACCACCAGGCGCGGGCGCGCTTGGGATGCTTGTCCAGAATCGAGTAGACGATATCACGGTCGATATAGTCGGTATGGGTGTCCTTGGTCAGGTACACGATGTTGTCGCTCAGACGTTCGTAGCGATCGTCATCGCGCAGGCGCTTGAGCTGCGGCAGGTAGCTGCGCAGCGGCAGCAGCGTAAACTGGCGCTGCTCAACAGCCGTACCGTTGTACCAGCACACCATGATACCCATGATGAGCGCGGCCATGAGGATGGTGAAATAGCCGCCGTGGAAGAACTTGGTGAGCGAGCTCACGAAGAAGAAGCCTTCGAGCAAAAGGAAGAAGGCCGCGAAGATCCACGGCGCGACCTTGAGCTTGCGCTCCTCGTGCAAGTAGAAGAAGAGCAGCAGCGTGGTGCACATCATAGTCAACGTAATGGCAAGGCCGTAGGCGGCTTCCATATGCGCCGAGTTCTGGAACAGCAGCACCACGATGACGCAACCCACGAGCATGACGTTGTTGACCATGGGGATGTAGAGCTGGCCCTTGGTCTCGGCAGGGTAGAAGACCTGCATGTGCGGCATAAGGTCCAGGCGGCTGGCCTCGGACACCAGCGAGAATGCGCCGGTGATGAGCGCCTGCGAGGCGATGATGGCGGCGACGGTGGAAAGGCCGACGGCAAAGGGACGCAGGCCCGGGGTGAGCATCTGGTAGAAGGGGTTGAGGTCGGCGATGCCCATGAGCTCGGGGTTGGCAGCGTTGTTGATAAGCCACGCGCCCTGACCCATGTAGGACAGCAGCAGGCAGCACTTAACGAACGGCCAGGTGGCGTAGATGTTGCCGCGGCCCACATGGCCCATGTCGGAATAGAGCGCCTCGGCACCGGTGGTGGCGAGGAAGCAGCTGCCCAGAATCATGATGCCCGCATGGTTGTTGGGGCTCAGCAGAAAGCCGATGCCGCGCAGCGGGTTGAGGCACAGCAGCACCGCGGGATGCTGGAAGACAAAGAATAGGCCCGTACCGCCCAGGAACAAAAACCACAGCGTCATGATGGGGCCAAAGGCGTGACCGATCTTGGCCGTGCCGATGCGTTGCACCAAGAAGAGCGCAATGATAATGGCGAGCGTAATCGCGACAACGCGACCCTGGTCGTCACCGAGCACGGCGTGGACCGCCGGGATGGTGCGCAGGCCCTCGATGGCCGTGGTAACGGTAACGGCCGGCGTCAGGATGCCGTCGGCGAGCAATGCGGCGCCGCCCAGCATGGCGGGGATGATGAGCCACTTGCCACAGCGCTTAACCAAGCTGTACAGGGCAAAGATGCCACCCTCGCCATGGTTGTCGGCGCGCAGCGAGATCAGCACGTACTTGACGGTCGTCAGCAGCGTGACCGTCCACACGACAAGGGAGAGCGCGCCAAGCACGAACTCCTCCGTCACACTTCCGATGCCGCCGTTGCCGGCAACGAGCGCCTTGGTTACATACATAGGGCTGGTGCCGATATCGCCGTACACCACGCCCAGCGTGACGAGCATCGCCGAGATGCTCACAGGAATCGCAGCGTGCGAGGCTGCCTCCTTGGCCTTTTGTTCCATAAGCCGGTTTCCTCCCAACTTTAATGTTCGAAGGGATTATAGGCAATCGGCCCATGTTTTAATGCACTGTTTTCCCAGCTAGATAAAGATTTATACAGTCTTTAGGCTACCGCGGCGATATGGAATGTGACAAAGGGACTGCCCCCTTGTCACATTCGTCATTTTCCAAGCCAGTTTTTGAACCACCATTCCATGGATCGGCTCATCTCGGCCATAAAGGGACTCGTGTGCTTGCGGGTATAGATGTCCACGACGCGCTCCCCCACCTCGCGGGCGTGCGGGCGGAACATCGCATCCATCTCGGCCACCTGCGCGTCCATAGTCGCGGCATCGGCGCGGCAGTAGCGCTCCTCGTGCACCAGGTTCACCACGGGATGCGCAATGGCCGGACGCTCCTTACGGGGCGTGCCGATAATAAGCATCGACAGCGGCATGGTATAGGGCGGCAGTTCGAGCAGCTCGGCGACTTCCTCGGCATTCTCGACGATATCACCGATGTAGCAGCTCCCCAGGCCCAGGGCCTCGGCGGCAACCACGGCGTTTTGCGCGGCGATCACGGCGTCCTGGGCCGCGATGGCAAAGTCGCCCAAACCCGGTGCACGGCGAGGTGCCTTACCTGTGCGCTCGACAAACTCGGGCTCAAAGCAGCCCACGTGCTCAAACAGATCGATCCACTTGGCATAATCGACCACAAATATGAGTGCCCAGGGCGCCTTGGCGATCATGGGCTGGTGGTCGCACAGGTCGGCCAGACGGTCCAGCGTAGCCTGCTCGCGAATGCTCACAATGGAATACATCATCATGGCGCCCGCCGACGGCGCGCGACTCGCCGCATGCAAAATCGCCGCCCGCTGCTCGTCAGTCACCGCTACGGGACGGTCGTTGTCATCGCGCGCAAAAGCGCGCGTGGACGAACGATGCTCCAAAATGTCCAGCACCGCGTTGCCCGTAGTCTCGACCGGATAGCCGTACGCATCCACGACCGCAGCTCCGTCGCCGCCCATGTCCGCCTTGCAAACCTGCTCGCTCATCGCCCTACCCTCGCCATTTCTTTAAGAAGCCTTTACGTTTCCGTGTAATTCCCGTCCATTATCGCGCAGGTGGGCGCTCCATTGCGCCACACTGCCATACGCGCGCGTTATTATGGCTGGTTGTTGTACGCGGCCGTCAAATGCTGCGCATATCTTGGTAACAATCGGGTAAATCCCCGCTTTCGTAGGTTTTAGTTTGTGAGGAGTCTCAGCATGTTCGCTGCCGCCATCTCGCTCGTCGGTCTTGCGGCGACCGTCTACCTTGTCTTGCGCGAGGCCAAGGCCATTCGCGCTCAGTCGGGCACCGTTGCCAAAAGCGCTCTTGGGTGGAGCGTCGCCTTTGGCCTGTTCCAGCTCTTTTTGACCATTTGGGGCGCCATTGGCCTCGTCGCTCAAAACGAGCCGCTCGCCTTTGTGATGCTCATCCTGACCAACGCCATTCTCACCGGCTGCGCCTGGGCCAGCATCGCCCGCGACCGCATCGCGCCGCGCGTCTTTGCGTTCGCTGCTACCGATGCCCCCGCCCCCACCGGCAAGCTCGCCCGCCTGCGCGGCGCCTTTGTGGGCAAACCGCTCGTCGCCGCGGTCTTATGCCTGCTGCTCGCCGGCGTCTTTGCGCTGCTGGGCATGGAGGTCTCGTCCAACCACGACTTTACCTGGGTCTACCCCCTGTGCATCCTGCTCGAATGGGCCATTATCACCGTGCTCATGACCGGCTTGTTCTTCCTATTCCAGCGCCACGGCGCAGCTCCCGCGGTCCTGGCCTTTGCCCTCTTTGTCCTGGGCATTGCCGAGTTCTTCGTCATCACGTTTAAATCCATGCCCATCCAGCCGGGCGACCTTTCGGCCATCTCCACCGCCGCCGCGGTCGCCGGCACCGGCTACACCTTCTCCATCTCGCTGTTCTGCGTGCTGTCCATGGGCTTTACCGCCATCGCCATGCTGCTGTGCGAGTACGCCGGCCTGGTCGCGCCGCATCGCCAGAAGGGCGCCACCAACGCCAAGCGCATGCTGCTCACCAACCTGCTCGTCGCCGTGCTGTGCCTGGGCGGCGTGACCGCGCACGTCACGCTTATCGACTACTACAACACCCTCGGCATCACCGTCTACACCTGGCGCCCGCTCGAGAGCTACTGGCGCGAGGGCTACCTGCCCGCCTTTATTAGTGCGGCACAGTCCATTAAGCCGCCCAAACCCGCCGACTACTCCGTCGACGATGCCAAGGCCACGCTCAAAAAGTACGCCAAGGCCTACGACAAGTCCGACGCGGCCAAGAGCGACGAGCGCGCCGCCGCAAAGGAGCAATTCGACAGCGAGAAGCCCACGGTCATCGCCATCATGAACGAGACCTTCTCGGACCTGTCCATCTACCAGAACATGCGCGCCGGCTACGAGGGCCCGCAGTACTTTAAGAACCTGTCCAACTGTCTCAGCCGCGGCAAGCTCTATGTGAGCGCCTACGGCGGCGGCACGGCCAATACCGAGTTTGAGTTTATGACCGGCAACTCCATGGCCAACCTGGGTTCGGGCGTGTACCCCTACACCATCTACAACATGGAGACGACCGGGAACCTGGCAGAGCAGTTCAAATCGCTCGGCTATTCCACCACGGCCATGCACCCCAACCACGCCACCAACTGGAACCGCGAGAACGTCTATAAGGACTTTGGCTTTGACCAGTTCCTGTCCATCAACGATTTCCAGGGCGCCGATACCCTGCGCGGCATGGTGACCGACCAGGCTACCTACGACAAGATTCTGGAGCTGCTCGACCAGAACGCCGACCCGCAGTTCATCTTCGATGTGACCATGCAGAACCACTCGGGCTACGATACGGGTCTGGTGCCGGTCGATAAGCAAATGCACCTGAACATCGACACGACCGATCTGGATGCCAAGACCGTCGAGGACGGCACGCTGTCCGATGTCGACGAGTATGTCTCGTGCATCGAGCAGTCCGACCAGGCGCTGCGTTACTTCCTCAACGCCCTGAGCAAGCTCGATCGCAAGGTTGTCGTGGTGTTCTGGGGCGACCATCAGCCGTTCTTCCCGTCCAAGTTCAACGATAAGTGGTTTACCGGCGAGGACGACGCCACGCATCAGGAGCGCTTGTGGCAGACCGACTACATCATCTGGGCTAACTACGACGTTGCCGGTTGCAACCAGACGAGTGAGGTCGACGACCTGTCCACCAACTATCTGTCCACCCAGCTGATGCAGCTGATCGGCGCACCGCTGACCGACTACCAGAAGGCGCACATGACGCTGCGCGAGTCGCTGCCCGCCATCAACTCGGTGGGCTACGAGGACGCCAGCCTGCGCTGGGCGCTCTCCTCCAACGTCACCGGTGACGACGCCGCTGCCGCAGCCGCCACCAAGGCGCGCGAGGATTACGCCAAGATGCAGTACTACGAGATGTTCCGCGACGGCAAGAACGTCTACACCGAGCACTTCCAGACCGAGGCCAACGAGACCGACCCCAACCTGGCGCCGGGTACGACCAAGATCAAGTAGCGACACGTCTTAACTGGTTCGTCTGCCCGGCGGCGCGAAACGTAAGGTTCCCTGCTCGGACAGTCCTGCTCGCACGGAGAGCACATTAAGTGCTCTCCGGCTCGTGCGGAACTCGCGATGAACCTTACATTCCGCGTCGCCGGGCAGACGCCTCGGTGTTGAAGCGCGGCTTGTCATGGGGGCATCCGCTGAACATATATAAGACGAAGGCCACGTCATGTGGCCTTCGTCTTGCGCAGGACTGTAGAGCAGGGAACTTCGTGCCCGCCGCCCGGGAGGGCGTTGCGTTTAGAAGATGGACCTAGCGCTTGTTCCTCCGGGACAAAAGAAGCGCGGCTATAAAAGCGATGATGGCAAGCGCCAGCAACACCAAAAGCAAAGCGAGCGTGTTGTCGCCCGTTGCCGCCAGACCAAGCAAGCCGGGCTTCTTGCTGCCAGCAGGTTGTACGGGGATCTTCTCGCCATCGTCTTCGGCGGTGATTTCCCAGCGAATTGCCTTGTTTGCGTCGGCAAGCTCGTTGCCCACCGACGTCGGGACACTTAGTTGCAAATTGAGTACCGTGCTGCCATCGCTCGTAAACGTTGCTACCTGCGTGGGATAGGCAAACACGCTGCCCGGCGTTCCCGTCTGGAGCCAACCGGCAGACGCATCGGCCGCCGACGCCGTTAGGGTAATGGGCGACAGCAGATGTGCCGTCTCGTGATCGACAACGGCCCGCACAAACACACGTACCTGGGACTTTACACCCGTGGCACGAACCCCAATCTGTTGCTCGCGTACATCGCCGGGCATTAGATCTTTAAAGGCTGGAAACAGATCGGGCTCCCCCGAGGAGTCCGTCGCTCCCGATACCGTTAGCTGGCGTGCATTTCCGTCATAGGCAATCGTGGGAATGTCAGCAAACGCACGTGCAGGAACGGCGAGCGCGATAAGGCAGACGATTGCCGCCATCACGCAATGCAAGAAACACGCAACGTCTTTACGAATCGGAGAGGCCATACTTACGCACCTCCATGCGGCGGCACCAGCACGCCATCCTTGACTGCACAGCCCCATGCCTCTGCAGCTGCATCGCCGGGCGTGGATTGAATTGCCTGGGTCGAAATGTCAACGACCAGGTTCTTCCCATCTGCCTTCTGCTCAGTCACGCTCTTGATGAGCACATCGGTTTTGCCCATCGGAGCAACGGGAGACGTCCAGTAGTAGTACCCGTCGGACGCGACAACCCAAGACGAGGCGGTGTTAGAAGCAGATGCCTTGGACACACTGCCCCACGCAATGACGTAGTCGGTGCCGGCAACTGGTTCATCCCACAGGCGCGCGCCATTCTGGTCCTGCCAGTAGATATCCACCGCAACACGCAGGTATGCCGGGGCCGAGCCGTTGTTTGTAATCATGACGTTGCTCTTCACATTGCCATCGAGCTTCTCATCTACCGAGGGCGCCACCGAACCAAAACCAAACTCGTTGACCAGCACGCCCGTAACCGAAAGCCACGCAAAGGTACCGGCAGCGCCAGCCAACAGGAGAACGCCAACAAGGAGGGCGACGATTTGCTTGCGCTTAGTCATCCTAGTCCTCCTTCTTCAGCGTGCCGTTTTTCCAAACATTCTTGGCACGCGAGCCACCATCGACCCATTTGTCATTCGCGCGCGTGTTGACGCACGTCACCACGGTGTCGCCCGCACTCGAGGCAGACGAGATGATGAGCTCGGCAGATTTGCCGGGCGCCTTGCCCGGCGTACTCAGTTCACCCTCGTAGCGCCATGCCCAAGCCGTGTCTTCCTCGACGGTATAGGTGCCCGCCGGAGCAGCAAATTGCACGCTGCCGACATACCAGACCTCACCGTTTTCGTCGCGCTGCTCGCTAACTTTCACCTCGACCATGCGCGTCTCGGCAGGAGAACCCTCCGACGCCTTTCGCGTTACCTTAAAGCGGAACGTTTGCCCCATTGCGCTGGCGTCGGTAGTCTTTTTAACGATCGTCAGCGCATGATTCTGGGTAAATTTGAACACGGCATTACCGGGACCTTGCTCGCCTTCGCCTGTCTTCTTGGACTCCAGACGGTTGGCCAGGTCAAACGAACCATTACCCGAACCCAGACTGTAGAGCGAGACAAACTTGCCGTTCACAGGCTTTTCCGCCGCAGAAACGCCCTCTGCACCAGGGCCGTAGCTTGCCTGCGTTATCGTAACGGTCAGTTGTGTTCCCATAAACGGCTCGGCAAAGCAGACCTTAAACGGCGCCTGGTCGGCACCGTCATCGACGGTGTTGGCGGCGGCGGGATCGAGCAGCCATTTAAGCTGCGCGGTCATGGTTACGGGTTTCGCGGGATCAGACGTATCGTTGGCAACCACGCGATACGTCACGGGATACAGGTCCATGTCGCCCTTGACTGGCTCGCCCTTGAACTCATCCCAAGACTTTGCAGTGCCATCGGCACCCACATATCGCCACTCCAAGAAGAGCTCGCGCTTATCGCCATTGGCAGCAGCCTGTTCATCGAGCAGCGCGACGATCTTGGAGTGGGCGTCCGGATCGTACGCCACGGATTTTTGCTCCATCACAGGATTGCCGCTCTCGTCCATTTTGGGAACATCGACCGTGTAGACAAAGCCAGGCTTACCGTCCTGCGCGCGCTCGTCGCCCGAGTCGACCGTCGCCGTAAAGATGACCGCCCCGTCGACGCTGTGATAGCGCACCTTATACGGCGTGACCTTGTACACCGCGGTATACGTCGCGCCCTTAAAGGGTTCACTACCCTCGAGGGGATACTTATCGTCTTCGGTCAACAGGGTGTATTTGCCATCGGGTTCATAGTCGCGCGACCAGCCGACAAAGTCGTACTTGGTGCCGTCAATGCCGACAACCTCAGCTGTAGCTCTTACTTCCAGCGAAATTTGATCGCCAGAGTCGGTGCGCGAAAGAGAACGCACGGAATCGGGGTTATCCAGATTGGCATCGATATTCGATTGGACAATTACCGCGCTGGCACGGTAGACCGGGTACAGCTCCATGGGCGACTTGACCACGGTGTTTTTATTCACCATGGAAACGCCGTCCGACCAAACGACATAACCGCTGCCAGCTACCGGCTTAGTTTCCGTCCAGCCCACGAAGGCATTGTATGCGTTCGTCGCAGCATCGATGTCG
Organism: Collinsella sp. AF28-5AC; assembly: GCF_003457875.1. Classification (NCBI taxonomy): domain Bacteria; kingdom Bacillati; phylum Actinomycetota; class Coriobacteriia; order Coriobacteriales; family Coriobacteriaceae; genus Collinsella; species Collinsella sp. AF28-5AC. The sequence goes on from NZ_QRTA01000015.1 coordinate 42,985, forward strand.
CCAACGTTATACGTTGGCAGCGGGATGCCGTCTTTAAGGCTGCCGAGAGAATCGCCCTGCTGGGCTACCTTACCGTCCACATCCCTGGCATTGAGATGGTACACAACCGCCAACGGCGAATAGTACGCCACAAATGTATAGGTCCCGCCGGGCTCCACCTGATAGGAATATGAGTTACCGTCGGCAGAATCGAGCTCCTTGACCTCACCATTCGGAAGTTCGACCTCGACCTTATTTAGCTTATATAACTCGCCGCCGGACTTGTATACCGTCGTTTCGATATCAGGGGTCACCGTTGCCGTGGCAGGATCGGTGTCCACATTGAGATTAGGGGTGATGTCATACCTAGGAACATTCACCTCGGAAGTACCCTCAAAACCGGAACGATGCAGGTTGGTGGTGTAGGTAACGTCGTACTTCGCGTACACGGGATAGGCATCCTGCCACTTGGTGACCTTGGACGCGTCGGTCGCCAGATACGGCGCCGCCTTATCCGGATCGGTCGTCACATAGGGGTCGCCGGTGACGTCATAGATATAGTCCCAGACGGCAGAATCCCTCTGGACCTCGGCGGTCGAAATCCAGCCCAGGAACTTATAGCCCGGCACGGCCATGTCGGCATCGGTCGGAGAGGCTTCGAGTGTCAGACTGGGATTGACGTCACCATCCTTTCCGTCGTAGGGCCTTGTATTAACCGTCCTATTCTTATAGAGATGCGGATAGCAATACAGGAACGTCGGATCTTTACCTTCCGCCGTTTTCTGCTGAAGCAAGTTGCTTTCATAGCGTCGAGTAGCAGCCTGCTTTACGTTGCCATCCTTGTCATAGAAGTTGACGTCCGTGGTCACCATGGCGCGGACATAATATTGCTCTGTCGTTAAAACAGCACTCGAAAAAGGATTCTCTATATACGTCCAAGAACCGTCGTCGGGTCTTTCGAGCGTCCAAAAACTGAAGTGGTACCTATCATGTGCGGGGGAAAATTGAACTTTAATACTTGACGCTTTCCACTCATCACTCAGTTTACCGGCTCCTGGAAAATCAGTGTCGGCAATCATATCCTTGATAGTATTTGCGCCAGTGTCGTTACGCACATTATGTGAGTAGGCGTTAATAGGCGCAACGATTCGCGTCGCATCAGAGAGAACCGTAGTGCACTTATCCGCTGGATTCTTATCATCGTGTAACACGTGAGCGGAATCATCCGTACCAGCACCCCAATGGACAATGTTTTCACGAACATATGTCGCGCCAACGTTTTCCTCAAAGGGCGACTTGTACTTATTCCAAACCGAGCAGAGGAGCTTGCTGTCCGTTAGACCGCTATTTGTGAATGCCCGGATGTAGTAATCCACGCGGTACTCAAAGCGTGCGGTATAGGTATGCGGAACGGTCAGGTCCACGTTGCCGGGAAGCTTGTAGCTCGGATCGCGGCTCACGCGAACATCAACCGGGGATCCATCGGCAGCCTGCTTGTCTTCATACCAACCCAGGAAACGATAGCCGTCGGGCAGCTGGCCCTCCTCGGATATAGCTTTACCGGATACGTCGAGCACCTGTACGGTATACGCGCTTGTGCCATCTTCTGCAGTCTCAACCTTAACGTCAGTTTTGCCTACACCGTCGCGCCGAGTCTGATCGTCGGTTGCATCCTGCTCATTGCCCTCAAACACCGTCATGATGTTCGACACATAGTCGGTGTACACCGGATAAAAATCGGTAGGGCCAAGCACAGTGATCTCGGTGCCGGCAGGATAGAACGCACCGGCGTTTTTTAGCTCGGCAAGCTCAGGCGAGGTAATGGCCGCATAGCCGTCATGCATCCCTTCCTCGCCGCTCGGCTTCGTCGTCCAACCAATAAAGGTGGCGCTGGCAGATAGAGCGCCGCGGTCCACAGGAGCAGCCGGCGTTAGACCGACACCATAGCGATACCAATCCGTCGACTTGTCATGCGCAGCGCCGCTCTGCCACGCGAGTGTCTCGCCCTTGACGTTATAGAACAGCACCTGTGCCTCGTACGAAGCAATAAACAGGTCGTTGCCCTTAAAGGCCTCGGCCCCCTTCGCGTTATCGGCGGTATAGGTCGACGTCTTCTCGTGCACTTCATTCTTCTGGACCTGCTTGTCAGCAGCGACAGCAGCAGCATCGGTCTTGCCGTCAAACCAGCTGTTGTCTTGTCCAATTCGATTCACACGCACCCCGGGCTCGCGGAACCAGCCCATAAAGCGGTAGCCGTCGTTCGCCTCGCTCAGCCCCTCAGGCTTTGCGGAGGTATCCTGCCTAAACGTCACCGACGTATCGCCCTGGGCCAAGCCCTGGGCCGTTCCCGCCAGCACGGCGCTCACGGCAAAGGCGTACGGATCCGAAGTCGCTTGATCAATACCGAGTTTGGTTGCCGTAATTGTCGCGGTACCCGCACCGGGAAAATCGATCGTCGCCTTAACGCTCTGGCCATGCACGGGGATATTCAGCTTGTAATCCATCGCCCACTCATTGGTGTGCTGGCCACCCAGGGCATCGTCGTTGGCGGTCGAGCGCATGGTGCCGGCACAGAAGTCGTAGTCGTGCTCTTCCCACAGCTCGCGCGTGGTGTAGCGCTCGTCATCCCACGGACCATAGCCATCACCCTTAGTGGTGCCGTCGCCACCAAACGAGGGGATTTTCTTTTTGGCAGGGTTGCCCTGGCTGCTGCCGTTTAGGCTCACGCTCGGCTTAAAGTAGCATTCGGTAACCGTGGCGTCACCCTTGTTGGCGCGCGCAGCAATACCGCCCAGGTTCACATCGTTTTGAATGATGGGGATCACGGCGATGGGATTATACTGACGCGAGCTCAAGTCACCCGCAAAATGGCTTCGGACGAGCTCGTTGCCCTTTTCGGTTAGAATACGACCCGCCAAGCCACCCGTCCACGCGCGCGTCACGGCGACGACGCCCACGTACGACGCGGCATAGCTGTAGCACTGCGCCGTCGAGAAGCAGTCGATAATCTTGGCGTCACCCGCCATACAGCCCACAAAGCCCGAGGCGTACACGTTGTTGCCGCCCAGGGCGCCAACGGCCACATCGTACTTATTGGTGACGTCGGTCATGCCCTTCGCGGCAATCGAGCCGTCCTTGTTGCGCGTAGGCGTAACGCGGCAGTACTCAATCGTCGAATTTGTAACGTAGCCGGCAAACGCCGCCATATACAGACCCTCACCGCCGAGCGCCTGCACGCCCGAGGTCGTATTGTTGACGGCACGGCCACCACGGACCTCGCAGTTATAAAGGGTGCAGCCGTCGAGCTCGCCGGCGATGAGACCGCCCTCAAAGCCTGCGTTGGTAATGAGGTTGAGAGCATTGTTGGCGCAGGTCACGTGCAGCGTGCTCTCCATGACCATAACGTTTTCGAAACGCGTATTGACGGCCTTGCCCACGATAATGCCACCGCGGAAGTCCGCCCACACGTTGGCGTCCTTGACCAGGAAGTTTTTGATGGTGGCACCGTTGGTCTCGGCAAAAAATCCCGTATCGCGCTCGGGGTCAAAAGCGTCTTTATCGTAGTTCAGGCCCTCAACGGTGTGGTTTTGACCATCGAACACGCCCTTAAACGGATGCTCCTTGTTGCCAAACGACAGATGCTTAACGGTGTGCGAGACAATGGTCTTCATGTCGTCATCATTAAGCACGATATCGTTATCGAGATAAACGTGCCAGCCGGACGTATCGCGCTCGCGCGACAGCGCCACATACGTCAAAAAGTCAGCCTCGTTTTTGATGTGGAATTCGGTTTTGGCCTCGGGCACATCCTCGGCATGCACCACCGTTGGCAGCGCCATAACGCAGCAAAGGGCAATCGCTGCGACGGCAACCAGCCTGCTAAGCATACCCCGGTTCATATTCTTGATCTTCATAGGCTAGTTCGCCTCCGGCCAACCCACAACGTCAAGTACGTCGAGGGCGGTATCGCTTGCCTGCTGGTTTTTGGCCTGCACGGCCTGAACATCGATATCGAGCCTGAATGAGCCGCCGCGCGCGGCATCGTGGTAGTCGCCCACAAAGCGCAGCGAGTCCATGAGGCTTTCCGTCATGGCGCCGGGGTCGAGCGTGCTGCCACGCCCGGCCAATCCGCGGTAGTAGTACCACCCATCGCCGCCATCGATCCACGGGGACCCCTCGCCCGCGTTCACATGAAACGCAACGCTGCCCGAAGCATCCGCGCTCGAACCGTCGGGCGCCACCGACGTCATGCGCAGACGCGCGCGAACGTACTCAGGCTGCGTGCCAGCGTTCTCCACGCGCACAATGCGGCTGATGTCAGAACCCCCGGCCTTGGTGTCGGGATAGTCCCCGTGCTCGTTGGGCTCAAACGGAATCTCCTCGCCCTGCTCGTTGAGGGTGTATTCGCAGACTCGTACCTTCACGCTGCCAAACGATAGAACGTTGTTCGCCGGAACCATATCAACGGTAAAAGCCAGCGTGCCGCACAGGCACGCCAGGGCCAACAGCGCCATCGCAGCAAGCGCCAAGGTGCGTTTCTGATTGTCGGAAAGATTGTTGAGCATTACGTTCGCCAATCGTCGATAAAAAGGGGACCGAGATCCCGGCCCGAAAATGGGGATGGGGAGCGGGCCGGGATCTCGGTAGAGGGGGTGGGATTACTACAGGTCCTTAGCCCAATTCTTGGCAGCAGCCAAAGCAGACGCAGACGAACCCTCAGCGGTATTGTCTGCCGCGTAAATGAAGCAGTTGACATCCATCGTGGCAGAATTGGCGAAATCCTTTTGCTCGGTGTCCTTGGGCGTAGTCACCTGGCTGAACAGCTCGCCAGTCCACTTATCCTCATTCTTGCTGGCAATAAGCGGGGTAGCCTCGGTTCCTTCGCCAACATAAACGAAAAGGCCACCGAGATAATGAGTCGGCTCGCCCTCAACGGCGGTCGCATCAACGGCCTTCCAGCCAGAGTTAATGGTGAAGTAAGTCGTCTTGGAATGATCGGCCCCGGCAGACGCCGTCTTGTTGTTCACGAAGACGTACACATATGCATCCTCGGATCCCTTGCCGATACCGACATTAGGATTCTTGGGTACAGACACGCCAGGGGCGAGCTTAGAGTCCTTAACCCATTTGGTCTCGGTCAGGTTGCCGTTGACCTTATTGTTATCATCCGGAAGCGGCTGATTCGGATGGTCGGGATCGGTAGTGGGCTTGTTGATGCCCGCAGTGGTGAAGTTGTTGGTCAGGCTCGACTGCGCCGTCAGCCAGGCGTAGGTACCCACGCCGGCAGCCAGCACCAACAGCAGCAGGGCGGCAATGATGCCGTAGCGCTTTTTCTTCTTGTTTTCCATCGTTCTCTTCCTTTCGAGAATCGTCTTCCCCGGCAACGGCCCCTACCGCCGCCGACGTTTTTCCCTGCCGCTATGAACGCCGCTCCCTCGCATGCACGCGGGTATGCTTGCCCGCAGGCTCGTCGGGAACCATCCGATCGAGCACTATCGACGCCGTGATCAGCAGCGCCAGAACGGCCACCACAACAAGCAAACCGGGCATCGTCGTGCAATATGCGTTAACGAAGCCCAGGTAAGGGACACAAAAAGAAACGACACCGATCACGCGTGAAAAAGGCGTCTGCTCGGCGTCGTGCATGATGGTTCCATCTGCATTTTTGTTTGCGATTCCCTGCGTGCTAATCGTCTGCGCCACAGGGTCGATCTCGTACACCTGATGCGTCACCACGGCACCGTCCGATCGGTAAAAGGTTGCATTGTCGCCCACGGCAATATCCGCTGGCTCAACTTGGCGAACAAACACCATGGAGCCAACGGGAAGCTCGGGTTCCATAGAGCCAGAAAGAACAGCAAAGGGCGTGTATCCAAATGCGCGAGGCACAAAAGAAACAACGGCAAGGGCTATGACAAGCGCGAACGCCAAGCTACTCAAAAGTGCAATAAATCGTTTGAGTCTACGCGCAGCCAAAGTGATAATTCATCCCCCTTGAGGCCCTATTCGACCCATCCAAAGGTCAGCAAGTTTCAACAGGAACCGCAAGGCGCTTGAAAAGTGAGTTCGAAATAAGCCAATTTGGAATCTTTTCCTAATAAAAACATAGCGATGTGCTACACATTTTTCAATGTTTTGTCGTTAAATGCTACTTATTTTGGCGTAAGTGGTCATTTATCCCCAAATTGGTCTGTTTTATCCAATATCTGTGACTAACCCCGGTGGCGCGCGCAGACGTGGTGTAAGAGCGTCCCGAGGTCCGTCGCTGCAAGTCCCGATATTACTCCTTCTTGAGACCGCGCCTCTCGACTATCTCGTCCACTATCTCCCTGGCGCGCCGCCCGAGCGCGCGGCGCCTCCCCTCTGTCGGGGCCGGCCTGTCCGCGGGCTCGGCGAAGCCCTCGGCGGCCGAGGCCTCGGAGAACACGCGCTGCTGGGACCACTGTCCCTCGGTCTCCATGAGGCTCGCGCACGTCAGGCGCAGCATCGACTCCCTCGAGGGGAAGGACTGCACGACCCTGTAGCGGCGCTTGATCTCGCGGTTGGCGCGCTCCTGGACGTTGTTGGTGCGGAGCTTGGCCCAGTGCGCCCTGGGGAAGGCCGTGAACGCCAGCGCGGAGTCCTCGGCCTGCTCGAAGACCTCGCCGGCCCTGGCGGACACCGACGCCACCCAGGGCGCCGCCTCGGCCCACACGCAGCGCGCGAGGTCGGGGTCGTCCTGGTAGACCGCGGCATGCACGAGGTCCCTGACGGCCGCCTTGGAGTCCTCGGGCCTGCCCGAGCAGGCGCTCTGGAGGTTGCGCTGCAGGTGCGTCACGCAGCGCTGCCAGGCGCAGCCCTGGAACAGGCGCGAGACGGCGGCCACGTGTTAGCGCTAATCTAAAATTAACCACTTTCGCAAACGCATCTCGCCGAATGC
>NZ_QRTA01000016.1:0-41596 GCF_003457875.1 Collinsella sp. AF28-5AC
CAGCCCGTGGGAGGCCAGGGCGCCGCTGACCGGTGGACGGCACCGAGCCGTCGCAAGACTTGAAGAAGGGGGAGGCCTCGCGGCCTCCCCCTTTTTTGCGTTTTATAGAGAGCTGTAATACAAGAACTCGCCTTCTTTTAGCTTGTCTTACTGTTTGGCTGTATTTTGAGTCCTTCTTTTGTATTTGCGCGATAATAACTCCCATTGGCGTTAGGGAGGACTTGATGTTTACCGTTTTTGTTTTGGGCAATATTGCTTCGGGTAAGTCGACTGCCTGCCGCTATCTCGAATCTCATGGCGCCATGCTCATCGATCTGGACGAACTTGCCAAATCGCTGTATGTGCCAGGCTCAGATATCGTCAATGCCCTCGCGGAAGAATTTGGCTGGGATATTTTGGACGAGGAGGGCGGCGTTCGCCGTAACATACTCGCTTCTCGAGCTTTTGTTTCTCCTGATGCGGTCGCGAGGCTCAATAGCATTGTGCACCCCGTTCTCATTGAGCAACTGTCACTGAGGATTCTTGATCCGGTTTGCTGCACGGTTTCTTCCCCCCGTTATCCCTTTGCGGTGGTCGAGGTTTCTGCTCCGACTGGTTTTGAGGATGCATTTGGCTTGGCTGATGAAATTCTGGTCATCAGCGCCCCTTTGTCAGTTCGTCGCGAGCGTGCTATTCAGCGTGGCATGGAGCCATCTGATTTCGATGCCCGTTCTGCTTGCCAGCCCGATGAGTCTGCGCTGTGCAATCTCGCTACAACGGTGATTGATAATGCCGCAGGCGATAATTCGCTCTTTGAGCAGCTTGACTCATGGCTTGCATGCCATGGGTTTATAGACACTGCGAATAAGGAGGATGCCGATGCCTAAGACACGTTTCTTTGCGTGGTATCGCCTTATTCCGCTGGCTGCCGTTTTTGCCTTCGGCCTTATCTCATTCGTTTACTCGTGTGCTCCCGCGGCTTTCTTTAAGCCGCTGTATCCCATTGACCACGAGGCGTATGTAAAGCAATCGAGTATTTCGCATAATCTGGATCCGTATCTGGTGTGCGCTGTCATTAAGTCGGAATCGAATTGGGATCCCGAGGCTGAGTCGAATCAGGGTGCTCAGGGATTGATGCAGCTGATGCCTGTGACTGCTCAGGATATGATCACCAAGGGCCTTGTCGACGGTGACGAGTATTCGGTCGACAACCTTAACGATCCGGCTACCAATATCGAGTTTGGCTGCGCATACCTCTCGTATCTTCTGACCTATTTCAATGGGTCGACGGATAGTGCCATTGCCGCCTATAACGCTGGCATGGGCAATGTCGACGGTTGGGCGCAGCAGAGCACGTCGCTTCATAATGCAATCACCTTTCCCGAGACGCAGGCGTATCTGATTCGTGTCAATAATGCCTGGGTTCGCTATAAGACCCTCTATCCCGATCGGTTCGTATAGGACTATGCCTGCCGCCTGCGTATACTGCAGATATATGAGTTAGGAGTATCCATGGCGGAATTTGAAGTAGAACGCGTTGGCGGTGAACTTAAGCGCTTTGGCGTTGAGGGCGCTGAGGTGCCGTTTGAAGTCGTTTCTCCCTATGAGCCTGCAGGTTCTCAGCCTAAGGCCATTGAGTCGCTTGTGCAGGGTGTGAGGGATGGAGATCGCTATCAGGTTTTGCTGGGCGTGACTGGTTCGGGCAAGACCTTCACGATGGCTAAGACTATTGAGGCCCTGGGGAAGCCGACGCTGGTCATGGCTCCCAATAAAACGCTCGCCGCTCAGCTTGCGAGCGAGCTCAAAGAGTTCTTTCCCAACAACGCTGTGGTCTACTTTGTCTCGTACTACGACTACTATCAGCCCGAGGCGTATGTGCCGCAAAGCGATACATATATCGAGAAAGACTCCTCGATTAACGAAGAGGTCGAGATGCTGCGCCATCAGGCGACCGCATCGCTGCTATCTCGACGCGATGTGATCGTTGTCGCATCGGTCTCGTGTATCTATGGCATTGGCTCTCCTGAGGACTATGCGGGTCTGGCTCCAAACGTCGACAAGAAGGTGCCGCTCGAGCGCGATGACTTTATCCATGCGCTTATCGACATTCAATATGATCGCAATGACTATGACCTGGCGCGCGGCACGTTCCGCGTGCGCGGTGATGTCGTCGACGTGTATCCGCCTTATGCCGAGCATCCGTTGCGGTTTGAGTTCTTTGGTGACGAGGTTGAACTGATAGCCGAGATCGATGAGGTCACCGGAGAGATGCTTCGTGAGTACGAGGCCATCCCCGTATGGCCGGCATCGCACTACGTGACCGAGAAGCCGAAGGTCAAGGCGGCTCTGAAATCGATCAGCGAAGAGTGCGAGAAGCGCGTGGCGGAGCTCAAGGCGACTGACAAGTTGCTCGAGGCGCAGCGTCTGCAGCAGCGCACCGATTATGATCTTGAGATGCTCGAGACGATGGGCTTTTGCAACGGCATCGAGAACTACTCGCGTCATCTGGACGGTCGCAAGCCGGGTGAGCCGCCGTTTACCCTGATCGATTACTTTCCTAAGGACATGCTCTGCATCATCGATGAGAGCCATGTGACGGTGCCGCAGATTCGCGGTATGCACGAAGGTGACCGCTCGCGTAAGGTAACGCTGGTGGAACACGGTTTTCGCCTGCCCTCGGCACTCGATAATCGCCCGCTTCGTTTCGATGAGTTTGAGGCAAGGATACCCCAGTTTATCTATGTTTCGGCCACACCGGGCGACTACGAGCTGCGGGTGAGCCAAAACGACGTGGAGCAGATTATTCGTCCGACCGGTCTGCTCGACCCCAAGATCGATGTGCGTCCGGTTCGTGGGCAGATTGACGATCTTGAGGACGAGATTCGCGAGCGCGTTGCCCGCAAGGAGCGCGTGCTGGTGACCACGCTCACCAAGCGCATGGCCGAGGACCTGACCGACCATCTGCTTGATGCCGGCATTAAGGTCAATTACATGCACTCCGATACAGCGACGATGGACCGTGTCGAGATCCTGCGAACGCTGCGCGAGGGAAAGATTGATGTTCTCGTTGGCATCAACCTGCTTCGCGAGGGCTTGGATCTCCCCGAGGTCTCACTGGTGGCAATTCTCGATGCCGATAAGGAAGGCTTCTTGCGCAACCGCCGTTCGCTGATTCAGACGATTGGCCGCGCGGCCCGTAACGCCGATGGCGAAGTCATCATGTATGCAGACGTTGTGACCGATTCGATGAAAGAGGCCATCGAGGAGACGCAGCGCCGTCGCGAGATTCAGATGGCATATAACGAAGAATATGGCATTGTGCCCAAGACGGTGCGCAAGGCCATCAACGACATCTCAAGTTTTATTGCCGAGGCCGAAAAAACCGTGGGTTCCAAGGGGCGCTCGAAGGGCGACTCTCTTGGCCATGGCGCATTCTATACGCCCGATGAGTTGGGCGAGGGTGGCGTGCCGGAAACGGTGGCGCCCGAGCAGACACTTGCGGAGCAGTTGGAAGAACTGCCGCATGACGAGCTCGTGCGGATCGTCGAAACCATGGAAGAGGATATGCGTAACGCTTCTGCCGCCATGGACTTTGAGGAGGCGGCGCGCCTGCGCGATGCCGTCGTTCAGATTCGGGCGATGCTCGAGGGTGCGTCTGAGGACGAGACGATCGAGCGCTTACGTTCGCAGGCCCGCAAGGGTTCCACGTTCGCATCGGGCAGAAAACGCCAGGGTGCACGGTTTAAGAAATAGTGAACAGGCCCCGAGTTCCCTGTGGAGCTTGGGGCCTGTGTCTTTTGCGCGCTGGAATTCGTGCGTTAGAGGTCTGCGATCAGGGCTTCGGCACAACGGATGCCGTCGGTGGCCGCGCTCATGATGCCGCCGGCATATCCAGCTCCCTCACCACAAGGGTAGAGGCCCGGGGTCGACACGGCATGGCACGTTCGGTCTCGGGTGACAGTGACCGGTGAGCTCGAACGAGTCTCCACGCCGGTAAGAACGGCATCGGGGCAGTCGTAGCCGCGTAGCTTTTTTCCGAGTAGGGGAAGTCCCAGGCGGAGCGACTCGATGATATGCTGCGGCAGGGCTTCGTCAATTGCCGTCCAGGTCACACCGAGCGGATAGGTGGGCTTTACCTTTCCGGGCGCCTTACTGGCGTGTCCTGCGAGGAAATCTCCGACGAGCTGTGCTGGTGCGTTCCAGTTGGAACCGCCCAGGCGATAGGCGGCCGCCTCGCAGGCACGCTGGAGCTCGATGCCGGCGAGCGGGTCATTGTTGGGAAGGTCCTCAGGCGTGACGTTAACGAGCAGGGCGGCATTTGCGTTGCGTCCGTCGCGGGCATTGAGACTGGCGCCGTTGACGCACAGGTGGCCCTGCTCGGAAGAGGCGGCGACAACCTGCCCGCCGGGGCACATGCAAAACGAGAACACGCTGCGGCCGTTGGGAAGATGGGCGACGAGCTTGTAAGGGGCTGCTCCGAGGGCAGGATGTCCCGCCGAGGCTCCGTATTGGACTCGGTCGATGTCGCGCTGCGGATGCTCGATGCGAACGCCCATGGCAAAGGTCTTTTGTGCGAGGGCCACGTTGTGGCCCTTAAGGAGCTCAAAAATATCGCGAGCAGAATGCCCGCAGGCGAGGATGAGGTGCTTTGTCTCGATTGGCTCGCAAGCGGCGTCTTGGGACGATTGGACATCAATACCGGTGATGGCGCCAGACGCGTCGATGCGAATGTCGACGAGCTTCGTTCGATAACGGACGACACCTCCGAGCTGCTCGATGCGCTGGGATATAGCGGTGACAACCGTGGGAAGGATGTCGGAGCCAATGTGCGGCTTGGCATCCCACAGAATATCGCGGGGCGCGCCCGCCTCGACGAAGGTTTCGAGGATAAGGCGATGGGCGGGATTTTTGGTTCCCGTATTGAGTTTGCCGTCCGAGAAGGTTCCCGCGCCGCCCAGGCCAAACTGGATATTGCTCTCGGGGTCGAGGATGCGCTCCTTTAGAAAGAGGTCGATCGCCTGCGAGCGGCGAAATGCCGGGTCGCCGCGCTCGATGAGCAAGGGCTTAAGACCTGCTTCGGCGAGCGTAAGCGCAGCGAAAAGGCCGGCACACCCGGCGCCGACAACGACAGGGCGTTCTTGAGGTGCGTCGGAGGCGGGGGAGGGGAATGAAGGCTCATCGTCTTCTATCGCGCGTACGCGCGAGCGGTCACGCTCGACAACGCTGTCGACTGCTTCTCGCTCGAGGTGGGGACTAGTCAGCTCAACACGAAAGCCCAGGATAAAATGGACGTCTCGTTTTTTGCGAGCGTCGATTGACTTGCGGTGGAGCTCGATGGACTTGATTTCGGAGTCCTTGCAACGTAGGACGCGCTTGGCGACTCGCTTGCCAACAATGAGACAGGCATTTTCATCGCCGGCTTCATCGAGCGACGCGTTGACTTGGGTGATTTCGATCATCGAGGTCTCCTTAGAGGCAAGAAAGAGGCCGTCCGGTATTCCAGACGGCCCGAATGCGTTTTTGATTATAGACTGCGCGGCTACAGGCTGCTTGCAGCGCGAATGCCCGAGATCCAGGCCCACGCAAGGTTAAAGCCTCCGCAATCGGCGTCGATGTCGAGCGCTTCACCGCAAACGTAAAGCGGAGCGTCGACAACGCTGCGCGCGCGTAGGCTGGGTGTTGAGATACTCTTGACAGATACGCCACCACGCGTGACCTGCGCTGAGCGCTCCTCGGCTGTTCCCTCGACGAGCAACTTAAAGTGCTTGAGGATCGAGACCAGGTGGATGACATCGTTGGAGCCTGGATGGCACTGCTCGAACGCTGTGCAGACGACGCGGGAGAGTTGCGGGGCGAGCATGCCGTCGAGCCAACGGGGATCGCGGGGTGAAAAGTCACCGAACAGCTCAACGCGCCGGTTGAGGATATCGAGCAACTCGTCTTTGGAGAGGTCGGGGAAAACGTCGAGCAGGATCGTATCGCCGTGCTGGATACGACGAGAGAGGTTGAAGACAGCGACACCCGAGATACCGAAGGTTCGAAACAGCACTTCACCGTCTTCGTGCCAGAGCTCATTATGATTGCGGGCGAGCGTCAAGCGGGCACGGACGCGCAGGCCATCCAACGTCTTGAATGCCGCCCGATCGCCAACGACCGTTGCCGATACGGGGCAGAGGATGGGGCGCAACGAAGTGAGGGGGAGGCTAAACGTATCGGCGATACCGGTGGGGTTGCCGCCCGTGGCGATAATTACGGCATGTGCCTGCAGGGCCTCGTTCTTGCGAGGGACATCGGCGAGCGCTTTCCGAAGCGAGCGGAGCTCCGATTTTCGGTCGTCGTGCTTTTTTGCCTTGAGTGCCCGCGCTGGACGGTCTATTTGGAGTGCCCAGCCTTCGGAAGCTTTGTGCGCCGAGGCAACGTTGGCTCCGCAGATTAAGGTGATACCTAGGCGGTCGCAAACGCTGAGAAGCGCGTCGCGCACCGATTCGGCGCGAAGGGAGCGCGGGTACAGCCGGCCTTCCTCGGAGGTTGTCATGATGCCCAGCGAGGAGAAGAAACCCATAAGCTCTTGTTCGGGCTGGGGGCCCATGACGGATTCGACGAATGCGGGGTGGTTATACCGCTGAGGATCAATCGATTCGTTGGAGAGGTTGCAACGGCCGTTACCGGTCGCAAGGAGCTTGAGGCCGCAGGCGACATCGCGCTCAACGATGCAGACGCTTTTGCCAGCGCGTGCGGCCGTAATGGCGGCGGCGAGGCCTGAAGCCCCGCCGCCGATTACCAAGACGTCATAGAGGGCGCTCGCGTTCACTTAGGCCTCGTCGGTCTCGTGCGGGGTAATAGCCTCGACGGCAGAGACTGCCTTGGGCAACATGCCATCGGGCAGCGCGGTCTCGACCTCGCCCTTATCGCAGGCCTCGGCGAGTGCCGGATTAATGGGAAGCTGGCCCAAGATGTCGAGGTTATAGCGCTCTGCGACCTCGGGGAGCTTGCTCTTGCCAAAGACCTCGATCTTCTTGCCGCAGTCGGGGCACTCAATATAGCTCATGTTCTCGACAATGCCCAGAATGGGGACGTTCATCTTCTCGGCCATGTTGACCGCCTTGGCGACGATCATCGAGACCAGATCCTGCGGGCTCGTGACGATGACGATGCCGTCGACCGGCAGCGACTGGAAGACGGTGAGCGCGACGTCGCCTGTTCCCGGAGGCATGTCGACCAGTAGGTAGTCGATGGGGCCCCACGAGGTCTCGCTCCAGAACTGCCTAATGGCGCCTGCGATGACCGGACCGCGCCAAAGGACGGGGTCGGTCTCGTTTTGGAGCAGCAGGTTGGAGCTCATGACCTTGACGCCGTGCTCGGAGATTTCGGGCAGCATAAGGTTGCCAAGGGCATGGACGTGGCGTCCACTCATACCGAACATCTTGGGGATAGAGGGACCGGTGATGTCGGCATCGAGGACGCCGACCTTGTGGCCGTGACGGGCAAGCTCGGTGGCGATGGCACCGGTGACAAATGACTTGCCGACACCGCCCTTGCCGGAAAGCACGGCGATGACGCGCTTGACCTCGGACAGCGTGTTCTCCTCAAATTGCGACGGCGACGTTTGTCCGCCGGCGGCCTGTGCGTGTTCGCAACCCATGTATGACTCCTTTGTATATGCTGGGGCCGGGGCCCCGCGATGTGACACGAGCGTCATTGTACCCTCGTTTGCGAGCGGGAGTCATTTGCGATGCGTTTGGGCCGAGCGTGCTTGCAATACGATGGGCCCAAGCGAATGGGCGGGCTTACTGAACTTTGCTGGCGAACTCGAGGTATTGCATGCGCTGCAGCTTGTCGATCGTCGAGGCGTAGGGGCTGTCTTTCGATTCCAAGTCGTAGCGCAGCCCGTCGGCACCGAGATAGCCGGCGACATTGATGGTGGGCACATCTGACCTTGTCGCAAGCAGGGCCTTTTGGTAATTGGTGAGCGGGGCGCCGATCTTATTAAGGGTAATGGCTGCAATCTCGTTTGCCCCGACGGTGTCGTAGACGTTGAGCTCGGTATTGCCGGCGATCTCATAGTTAGCCCAGACGAGATATGTCGACTGATAGATACGGAAAGCGTGGCTTGCCGTATCTTCCTGAGGGTACAGCTCGTCGTTGAGAGTCGTTGCGGCGCTCGGCTGATGGTCGCCAAAAAAGACAAGAACAACCGGTCTGCCGATATTGCGGAGCTCGTTGATAAAGTACTCGAGGTCCCGGTCGGATGCGTTGATGCAGGTGAGATAGGTGTTGAGCGCGCTGTTGGCACCCTCACTGGCTCCCTCGACCCAATAGTTTGTCAGCTCTTCGGCGGGAACGGTGCCATAGTCGTAGCCGCCGTGATTTTGCATCGTGACGTCAAAGATGAACTGCGGGGCTTCGTTAGTTCTAAGCAGGTCGAGTATCTTGTCGTAGGTGGCGTAGTCGCATACGCCGGCATGGTAATAGGGCGCACCTTCGAAATCGCCGATTGAAAGAAAGTCTCCAAAGCCCAGCTGCTGATAGATTTTATCTCGATGGTAGTTGACGGGGTTTTGCGGGTGCATAGCGGTAGCGGTATACCCAAGCTCTTTAAGGTCCTTTGCCAGGCTGTTGACGCCATTCATCTGATACAGCTGATAGGGGATTTTGCCTAATCCGACAAAGGCCGTTGTCGCTCCGGTCAAAAATTCGAATTCGGAGTTCGCCGTTCCGCCACCGGCGACCGAAGCGAGCATGGTGCCGCGAACAAGTGTGTCGGGAAGCGAGTTGTAGAATGCGGGGCCGGTGTACCCGTCCGTCTGGAGCTGCTCAAAGCACGAAAGGTCGCTAAAACTCTCGTTCATGACGGCAACAATCGTCGGCTTGATTTCATTGAACTGGGCAACGGCCGCCGCGCGCTGTTCGCTCGAGCCATATGTGCTGTCGTAGACGGCGGCGAGCTCCTGCTCGATGCTCTGCGCCTCATCGGGCGTATAGTCTTTGGGCTTCTCAATGGGCAACTCGTTGACCATTTCGGTGAACGAAGTGATAAAACCCTGAGACGCATACGTGGTGATGGGCTGCCAACGGTCAAATCCAAAATCCAGCGCCTGCTCCAAGTCGATGTTGGAAAAGCCTGAGAGCCCCACAACGGTCACTAGCAGAAAAGCACAGAGGTTAGCGGCGATAGCGGGGAAGACATGGGTGGGCGTACGGAGCTTTCGCGGTCGGATGAGCGAAAGAAGCCCCAGGGAAATCTCCAGCAGGGCGAGAGAGGTTACGATTCCGGCGGTAAAGGTAAACTCGTATCCCTCGCTCACTTCCATTGCGGTGCCAAGGGCCAAGATATCGCTTGGCAGGATGGCTTCGCCTTTAAACGTTATGACGAAGTGCTCGGCAATGCCAAGGATGCAGCAGACGACGGGCACGAGGGCCATGACGCCTCCATGACGCTGTCCCAGCAAATAAAGGGAGAGCAGAACCGTCGCGAGCAGCCCGACGGAAAACCCGAATGAGTTGGCGGGAATGCGATAGAACGTTTCGTTGCAGGCAATTTCGAGTGAAACGAACGAGAGCGCTGAAACAGCGGCGATGACAAGGATGTCACGGCAAATACAGGCAACCGTTCCCGTCGCAAGGTCGGTTTGGTCGATAAGTCCCGAAACCAAGGGCTCGACAAGAAGCATGACGGCGGCAGCACCGAGCGCCGAATAAGAAAGGACCCATAGAGAGCTGCCCTCATTTACGAGCAATTGATTCGTAACCCATGCAGCTGCCACGCCGAGCGGGATGAGGAGCGTCGCGCACCAAAAGACGCGGGCAATGGGTGGCTTTTCGTTGCGTTTGATTGAAAAATACACGCGCACGACGACGGCGGCCACGATAAGGACGGCGATGAATATGGGCAGATTGGCCATGTCGCTCGAAGTGATTTCAAGGGGGATATCTTCGGTCATGGACGTTCCTCTGGTACAGCAAATTAAGTTCAGTATTAGACTACTGTAACCTTTCCACGGCATTTCGAGAAACAAAGCGCCCGATACGCAAAGCTAAAGGTCTGCGAATCTTGTATTACGAACATCTGTGCGCGTCGAGTGCGCTAAACTCATCGGCAGTATGATTCGATGCAATAGGAGGCAAGGAGCTTCCATGTCTGATTCTTCTATCGTTATTCGCGGCGCCCGTGAGCACAACCTCCGTGATATCGATGTTTCCATTCCGCGTGACCAACTCGTGGTCATTACCGGTCTTTCTGGCTCGGGCAAGAGTTCGCTGGCATTTGACACTATCTATGCCGAGGGCCAGCGTCGATACGTCGAGAGTCTTTCGAGCTATGCGCGCCAGTTCTTGGGACAGATGGACAAACCCGACTTGGATTCAATCGACGGCCTTTCGCCGGCGGTGTCGATCGACCAAAAGACGACGTCTAAAAACCCTCGCTCGACGGTTGGCACCGTAACCGAGATTTATGACTATCTGCGCCTGCTGTTCGCCCGTGTGGGCACCCCGCACTGTCCCGAATGCGGCCGTGTCATTGAGCGCCAGACGACCGACCAGGTTGCCGACAAGGTCTTGACGGCGGGGGAGGGCCGCCGCGCGTTTGTGCTGGCACCGGTGGTGCGCGGGCGAAAAGGCGAGTACACCAAACTGTTTGAGGATCTTCGCGCCGAGGGCTTTAGCCGCGTGCGTGTCGACGGTGAAGTGCGCTCGCTCGACGATCCGATCGATCTGGACAAGAAGTTCAAGCACGATATCGAGGTCGTGGTCGACCGCATCGTGATCCGTGAGAACTCTCTGGGCCGTATCGCCGAGTCTGTTGAGCAGGCGACCGCGCTGGCGCACGGCAATGTGAACGTATACTTGCTGCCCGACCGCGACGCTCCCGAGGGGACCGAAGGCGAGTTGCTGGAGTATTCGCTGGCGTTAGCGTGCCCGGAGCATGGGCACTCCATCGATGACCTGCAGCCGCGTGATTTCTCGTTCAACGCGCCCTATGGCGCGTGCCCAGAGTGCGATGGCCTGGGCTTTAAGAAGACGGTCGATGCCGAGGCCCTAATCGAAGACCCCTCGAAGTCGATCGCCGACGGGGTCTTTGGCAGCCTGTTTGGCAACTCTAACTACTATCCGCAGATTTTCGCTGCGGTCTGCAAACACTTTAAGGTGAGCGTCGATACGCCGTGGAAGGATCTGCCTCCGCGGGTGCGTCGCGCGTTTTTAGACGGCATGGGCGACCAGAAGATTTCGGTCGACTATCAAAAGCTCGATGGGCGCCGCAGCCAGTGGGACACCAAGTTCTCGGGCGTGCGCAATATCCTGTACGAGCGCTATACCGAGACGACGAATGAGAACACCAAGGCGCGCTTGGAGAAGTACATCCGCGAGGAGCCGTGCTCGAGCTGCCACGGCGCTCGTTTGCGCCCCGAGATGCTCGCTGTTACCGTAGGCGGTAAGTCCATTTACGAGGTCTGTTGCCTATCGTGCCGCGAGTCGCTCGAGTTTTTTGAGGGCTTGGAGCTTACCGAGCGCCAACAATTTATCGGCGGGCGCATCGTTAAGGAAATCCTGGAGCGCCTGCGCTTTCTGGTCGATGTCGGACTCGACTATCTGACCCTCGACCGTGCCTCGGCGACGCTTTCCGGAGGCGAGGCCCAGCGCATTCGCCTGGCAACGCAGATCGGCGCCGGCCTCATGGGTGTGCTGTACATTTTGGACGAGCCGTCGATCGGCCTCCATCAGCGCGATAACGAGCGCCTGATCAAGACGCTTGAGCGCCTACGCGATATCGGCAATACCGTCATCGTCGTCGAGCATGATGAGGATACGATTCGTGCTGCCGACTATGTGATCGACATGGGCCCCGGTGCGGGCGTGAACGGCGGACACGTGGTCGCCGCGGGAACGCCTGCCGATATCATGGCGTGCCCCGATTCGATGACGGGTGCCTACCTGACCGGCAAGCGAATGATTCGGGTTCCCGATGAACGCCGCAAGCCCGGTCGCGGCTGCCTTAAGATCACGGGCGCCCGCGCCAACAACCTCAAAAACGTTACCGCCAAGATCGAGTTTGGTACGCTTACGGTCGTTACCGGCGTGTCGGGATCGGGTAAGAGCTCCCTGGTTACCGACACCATCGCACCTGCCCTTACGAATGCCATTCACCGTTCGACGCGCCCTGTGGGTCCGTATAAGAAAATCGAGGGCATCGAGTGTATCGATAAGGTGATCGATATCGACCAGTCGCCGATTGGTCGCACGCCGCGTTCCAACCCTGCTACGTACATTGGCCTGTGGGATGATCTTCGCGCGCTGTTTGCGAGTACGCCGGAGTCGAAGGCGCGCGGCTACTCGCCGGGTCGTTTCTCCTTTAATGTGAGTGGCGGGCGCTGTGAGGCGTGCAAGGGCGATGGGCAGATTAAGATCGAGATGCACTTCCTTCCCGATATCTACGTTCCCTGCGAAGTTTGCGGCGGTAAACGCTACAACCGCGAGACACTCGAGGTCACCTACCGTGGCAAGACCATCTCGGACGTGCTCGACATGAGCGTCACCGAGGCGCTGGCCTTCTTTGGGAATATCCCGCAGATCAAGCGAAAGCTCCAGACGCTGTACGATGTAGGCTTGGGCTACGTGAGCCTGGGCCAGCCCGCCACGACGCTCTCGGGCGGCGAGGCGCAGCGTGTGAAGCTCGCCAAGGAGCTTCATCGACGCCAGACGGGCAAGACGTTCTATATTTTGGACGAGCCGACGACCGGTCTTCATTTTGAGGACGTCCGCCAGCTGCTCGATGTGCTGCAGCGCTTGGTCGATGCGGGCAACACGGTGCTGGTGATTGAGCACAACCTTGATGTCATCAAGGTTGCCGACCGCCTGATCGATATGGGTCCCGAGGGCGGTAACGGCGGCGGAACCGTCGTGGTTTCGGGCACACCGGAGCAGGTTGCGGACTGTCCGCAGAGTTATACGGGCAAGTTTTTGGCACCGTTGCTCAGGCGTGACCGGGAGCGTCAGGCTCAACTTGATGCTCAATAAATAGGCGATTCAGTTTATGGGCGCCATCGACTCCTTGTGATTCGATGGCGCTTGCTGTGCCGAAGTGACGTATGCAGCCGAATTGGACATATACTTAATCGTTGCGTCCGAATGCGAGGGAAAGGATATGTCATGGCAAAGGCTGTAAAGACGCCAAAAACCAATGCGATGCGCGAGCTGGAAAGCGCCGGCATTTCCTATGTTCTACATACGTACGAAGACGATGGCGATGAGTCGGTGGGCCTGGGGGTCGCGATTTCGGAGCAGCTTGGCGAGGAGCCCGGTCAAGGATTTAAGACCTTGGTCTGCGTGACGCCGTCCAACGACCATGTCGTGTGCTGCATCCCTGTTGCCGATGAGCTCGATCTAAAGTCCGCCGCGCGTGCCGCGGGGGAGAAGTCCTTGGTTATGATGCATGTGAAGGATTTGCTTGCGGCGACTGGCTACGTTCGCGGCGGCTGCAGCCCGGTCGGTATGAAAAAACGCTACCGGACGCTCATTGATGAGACGTGTGTCCTTTGGGATACCATTTTTATTTCGGGAGGCAAGCGTGGTTATCAGCTCGAGCTTGCACCCGATGATTTAATTGCATTTTGCGGGGCGACGGTTGCCGCGATTACGAGAGAGGACTGAGCGATGCCGCAGGAAGAATTGAAGCGCGGAGCTCATTTTGCAAAAGAATCTGCGCCTCAGACACCCTCATCCGAAGCTTCTTCGTCGCGAGATGACACTGACGACATGGGCTCGTCGGACTACTCCACGGTTGGTCGTTCCGCCGGGCTTATGACCATCCTGACTATCGTGTCTCGCGTCACCGGTTTTATCCGCACGTGGGCAATGGCGGCCGCTATCGGCATGTCGCTACTCTCGTCCTCCTATCAGGTCGCCAACAACCTGCCCAATATGCTCTACGAACTCGTGATGGGTGGCATGCTCGTGACGGCGTTTTTGCCCGTGTACATGGGCGTGAGGCGTGAGCAGGGTCGCGAGGCCTCGAACGAGTACGTGGGCAACCTGCTCGGCATTCTGCTTTTAGTGCTGGGTGGCATTTCGTTGCTGGGGACCGTGTTCGCCCCGGGCTTTATCTGGACGCAATCGTTCCTTTCGGGTGACGGTGGCAGCATGGATACCGCTGCGTTCATGTTCCGTTTCTTTGCCATCCAGATTCTGTTTTATGGTTTGGGCTCGGTGTTCTCGGGCGTTCTCAACGCACACCGCGACTACTTTTGGTCGACGTTTGCCCCGGTCCTCAACAATGTGATCGTCATTGCGAGCTTTATGGGTTTTGCGCCCGTGTCCGCACAGTTTGGCGAACGTGCCGGCATCATCTTGATTGCGGCCGGTACGACCCTCGGTGTCTTTGTTCAGATGGCATGTCAGATTCCCGCGCTTGGCAAGCACGGCGTGCATCCCCATATCCATATCGACTTTAAGGACCCCGCGCTGCGCCAGACGATTGCGCTCGGTATCCCGACGCTGCTCGCCACGGTGTGCATGTTTGTCTCGACTTCTATCACCAACGCTGCCGCGCTGGTGGTCCAGCCCGAGACGGGTCCTTCCGTCATCGCCTATGCGCGCCTGTGGTACACGCTGCCCTACGCGCTGATTGCCGCCTCGCTTTCGACGGCGCTCTATACCGAGCTCTCTCATGACGCACAGGAGAAGGATTACGACAGCGTTCGCACGGGCATTTCGCGTGGCGTCGCCCAGATGCTGTTCTTCCTGATTCCGTTCGCACTGTACCTGATTGTCTTCGCACGTCCGCTCAATATGATCTACTGTGCTGGCAAGTTCGATGAATCCGGCGTGGCGCTGGTATCCGAGTACCTTGTCTACCTGGCGCTCTCGCTGCCGCTCTACGGCGTGGTCGTGTTGATGCAGAAGAGCTTCTCTGCCTTGCTCGACATGAAGCCCTATAGCCGCTATTGCCTGTATTCCGCCATCGGCCAGGCCGGCTCGGTTCTGCTGTTTGGCGTTGTGCTGGGCTTCGGTATGCCGGCAATCGCGCTTTCGTATGTCGTCGACTACGTGATCTTGGTCGGCTGTTCGCTGTGGTGGCTGCGTCGTCGCCTGCGTGGCCTTCAGGTCAAATCTATCCTACATGGCGGTTTCTTTGGCCTTTTGCTCGGTGGCCTAGGTGCTGCCGCAGGCGCCGGCGTCATGTGGGCGCTTGAACACTTTGTCGGGGCACTTGGCGGCTCGATTCTGATTACTCTTGGCTACGTTTGCGTTGCGGGTGTCGCCTCGCTTGTTGTTACCTTTGGCCTTGCCGTCGTCCTTAAGATGCCCGAGGTCTCGGCGCTGCTTCGTCGCAAGTAGGTGCGCGTGGCCGGTCACGACAACATACCAACGCTTGCCGAGCAGGTTTCGCGCGTTCCCACACAGCCCGGATGCTACCTTTGGAAGGATGCCAAGGGCGATGTCATCTACGTGGGCAAGGCGAAAAACCTGCGCGCCCGCATGCGTCAATACGTGACACTGCAGGATGAGCGTCAAAAGATCCCGCTGATGATGCAGCTGGTGGCGAGCTTTGACTACATCGTTGTCGAAACCGAGCATGAGGCGCTTGTACTCGAGCGCAACCTGATCGGCCAGTACCATCCGTACTTTAACGTCGACCTCAAGGATGACAAGAGCTACCCCTTTATTGCCATTACAAAGGGCGACCTGTATCCCGCGATCAAATACACGCGTGAGCGTCATAAGCCGGGAACGCGCTATTTTGGACCCTATACCGATAGCCGTGCGGCACGTGAGACGATAGATACGCTGCGCAAGGTTATCCCCATCTGCTCTGCATCCTGTGCGGAGTGGCGTCGTTGTCGCCGTACCATCGAGTCCCACAAGGGCGAGGAAGACATCGTCAATATGATTTGCGCACAAAACGGGCGTCCCTGCTTTGACTACCATGTCGGGCGCGGCCCGGGTGCGTGTATCGGCGCGATTTCCCCGGCAGACTATGCCAAGAACGTCAAGCGTGTCGAGCGCTTTTTGTCGGGCCATCGCAAGGATGTCGTCGATGAGCTGACCTCCGAGATGACGGATGCCGCCGAGGCGCTCGACTTTGAGCGCGCGGCACGCGTCAAACGTCGTTTGGAGGTCATCAGGGGTCTGGACGATCGTCAGCAAGTCGTTTTTCCCTCCAGTGTCGATATCGATGTCATCGGGTTCTATCGCGAGGAGACCATCTCCGCCGCTTGCGTCTTCGTCGTTCGCGAGGGCCGAACAGTTCGCACCTGCGAGTTCATTCTCGACAAGGGTCTTGATGTTGACGAGGAAGAGCTCCAGTCGGGCTTTCTTAAGCGCTATTACGACGAGACGGCTGATATTCCAGCTGAGGTCAACCTTTCCGTCGAGCTTGAGGATGCGGAGGCGCTGGGGGAGTGGCTTGCGGGCAAGCGTGAGCGTTCCTGCCATCTCCATAGGCCGCAGCGTGGCGAAAAGCACCGTCTGCTCGATATGGCATCCAAAAATGCGCGCCATGCCCTCATGCGCTACATGATGCGAACGGGGTACGCTGACGACCGCACCAATCAAGCGCTCCTGGAGCTCGAAAGTGCGTTGGCGCTGCCATCGCCGCCGTTGCGTATCGAGTGCTTCGATATCTCTACACTGCATGGCACCTTTACGGTCGCCTCGATGGTGGTGTTTACCAACGGGCGCGCCGACAAGAGCCAGTACCGTCGTTTTAAAATTCAGGCCGAATTGGACGAGGCAAACGACTTCGTGTCGATGTCCGAGGTTTTGGGACGACGCTATGCTCCCGAGCGCATGGCCGACGAGCGCTTTGGCTCGCGCCCCGATTTGCTCGTTGTCGATGGCGGTAAGCCGCAATTGACCGCTGCGATCAAGCAACTTGAGGCTCTTGGGCTCGATATACCAGTTTGTGGCTTGGCGAAGGCCGACGAGGAAGTTTTTGTGCCTTGGGACGAGACTCCTGTCGTGCTGCCGACCGGGTCTGCTTCGCTCTATCTAATTAAACAGGTACGCGATGAGTCCCACCGATTTGCCATCACGTTCCACCGTGAGTTGCGCGATAAAGCCATGACGGTTTCGGTACTCGATGACGTTCCGGGCGTGGGACCCACCAGAAAACGTGCCCTTATGCGCCATTTTGGCTCGATGAAGCGTTTGCGCGCGGCGAGCGAGCAAGAGATCGCGGAAGTTCGCGGCATACCTGCCGATGTTGCCAAGGCGGTCCACGAGGCGCTCGTTGCATGGAATGCCGAGCGCGCCGAGGCGGCGGCTGGCCATTCCGATAGCTAAACACGAGCCTAAACAACTGATATACATGATTGCGCGATTTTCAACCATTTATTTCGCCATGATTGCCTGCTGGTTTCGGGTTTTATTAACGCTAAAACGTTTGACTAACCCAAGCGAAAACCCTGCTATCCTGCGGGTTGACGAAGACTGATATCTCACCTCGCCGATACATACTGTCTGTCGAATCATTTGTCAATGAATTCGGTGAACGGTAGTAAATACCGTTCAAGCGTATGTATGTATCGGTCGCCGAGCGCGGCACCTCAGTTGGGTTCGTCGGTAGGTAAGGTATATATCGTCCGCAAGTTGCGCGGGGGCAAGTCTAGGTGCTCCCGGGTAAGATTCTCTATTGATAGGAGAAGACATGGCCATCATCAACAAGGGTATGTCCAGGCGTTCGTTCCTCGGCCTCACCGGCAGCGTCGCTGCTGTCGCAGGGCTTGGTCTCACCGGCTGCGGTGGCAGCTCTAGCGACGAAGGTTCCGCTTCCGGTTCCACCGATTCCGCCAACCGTGGCGGCGGCGTGATCACCGCTGGTTCCGCTTACGCTCCGTCCAGCTTCGACCCCGCCAGCACCGGCTCCGCTGTGGGCCTGGGCGCTAACTGGCACGTCATCGAGGGTCTTTACGGCATCGATTACCACGACTACAGCACCTTCAACGAGCTCGCCACCGACGATCCCAAGTCCGTAGACGACACCACCTTCGAGGTCACCATCCGTAAGGGTGCCAAGTTCTCCGATGGTACCGAGGTCACTGCTGACGACGTCGTTGCCTCCTACACCGCTTGCGCTGCTTCCGCTACCTATGCTCCGTTCTTCCAGCCCTTCGAGTCCATCGAGGCCAAGGACGCCAGCACCGTAACGGTCAAGACCAAGGTCCCCAACTTCTCCCTGCTCAAGGATCGTCTGGCCATCATCCGCGTTACCCCGGCTACCCAGGCCGAGGAGGATCGCGCCAAGCAGCCGATCGGTTCCGGCCCCTGGATGTACGACTCTATCTCCGATACCGAGATCACCCTGGTTCCCAACCCCGAGTACAACGGTGAGTATGCTGCCGAGGATAAGAAGATCCAGTACAGCATCCTGACCGACCCCACCGCTCGCGTTACCGCTCAGCAGGAGGGCTCCACGCTCGTTATGGAGCTCGTCACCGCTGACGCCGTCGACCAGCTCGAGAGCGCTGGCTGCAAGATCGATAACGTTCAGGGTTTCGGCACCCGCTTCATCATGTTCAACGTCGCCAAGGAGCCTTGGAACAACGTCAAGGTCCGTCAGGCCGTCATGTACGCGCTCGACACCGAGAAGATGATTACCAACACCTTCGCCGGCCTTGCTACCGCTGCCAGCTGCTACCTGCCCAAGAGCTTCACCAACTATCATGAGGCTTCCACGGTGTACAAGACTGACGCCAAGAAGGCCAAGAAGCTCATCGAAGAGTCTGGCATCACCCCGGGCGCCATCACCCTGCGCACCACCGACAACGAGCAGATTAAGGGCATGGCCGCTCAGGTCAAGAACGACCTCGACGCTCTCGGCTTCGATGTGACCATCCAGACCGATACCTCGCCGGCCACTTACGCTGCCATCGACGGCGGCGAGGCCTACGATATCCTTCTCGCTCCTGGCGATCCGTCCTGCTTCGGCGCCGACCCCGACCTGCTGCTCAACTGGTGGTATGGCGACAACGTCTGGATGCAGACCCGTTGCCCGTGGAAGGATTCCGCTGAGTGGGCGAAGCTCCACGGTCTCATGGACGAGGCTCTTGCCGCCGAGGGCGACGAGCAGCAGAAGAAGTGGAACGAGTGCTTCGACATCATTGCCGACAACGCTGTTCTGTATCCCGTTGTCCACGTCAAGACCGTTTCCGCTTCCTGGGACGATCCGTCCACCGCGCCCAACGGCGAGGCCCTCGATGGCTTCAAGGGCATCGGCACGACGAGCATGTCCTTCAGGGGCGTCGCGACCGTCAAGGCCTAAGACTCGCTTGAGTCATATGTGGGGCGTCGGTCGTAAGGCAACGTCCTCATAGTTAAAACAAAGACCCGGGCGGCCTCGATGTCGCTCGGGTCTTGTAATGAGTATCCATACTCATATACCAGTTGGTCCTACCGACAAAAGAAAGGGGAGAGAACGTGAACAACTTTCTACGTTTGATTGGAAGACGTCTCGTGGCGCTGCCGATCATGGCATTGGGCGTCACCGTCCTGGTGTTCTTCCTTATGTCGTTCTCCAAGACCGACCCCGCCTATACGGCGTTGGGTGACGGTGCCTCGCCCGAGGCGGTTGCCGAGTACCATGAGAAGTATGGTCTGGACGACCCCTGGCCCGTGCGCTACGTGCGCTATATGGGCGATTTGATCCATGGTGACATGGGCACCTATGGTGCTGCTCGCAACTCCGTTGCCAAGCGCATCTCCACGGCCCTGCCCGTCACGATGCAGCTGACCTTCATCGGTCTTGCCATCGGCGCGGTCGTCTCGTTTTTGCTCGGCGTCATCGCGGCACTGTATCGCGATAAATGGCCGGACCAAGTGATCCGCGTCTTCTCCATCGCCGGCTTGGCAACCCCGTCGTTCTGGCTTGCCGTCCTGTTGATCCTGCTGTTCTCTTCCTACCTTAAGGTGCTCCCGGCGTCCGGTGCTCTGCCTCACTTCACCACCAACCCGGCTGGCTATCTGGGACGTATGATCATGCCCGCTATCGCCCTGGCATTCCCGCTGACGGGCCAGATGACTCGTATCGTGCGTACCGCCATGGTCGAGGAGCTCGACAAGGATTATGTCCGCATGGCCCGTGGCGCCGGCGTTCCCGAGAAGGTCGTCGTCGGCATCAACGTTCTTCGCAACGCGCTGATCACCCCGGTCACCACCCTCGGTCTTAAGATCGGCTACCTCATGGGCGGTGCTGTCGTCATCGAGGTCATCTTCAACCTCCCCGGCATGGGTACTGCGATTCTGCAGGGCGTTCAGGGCAACGAGGCGAACCTGGTTCAGGGCGTCGTCATCGTCGTTGCTCTTGCCTTCATCATCATCAACATCGTGGTTGACATGCTCTACCTGCTCATCAACCCGCGCATCAGGACGGTGTAGATTATGGTAAAGATTCGAGAGAAGCAAACCGAGCAGCTCGAGAAAGCTGCCTCCAAGGGGCTCAAGCTCGGTGGCTGGAAGAAGATGACGCTGTCTTCTAAGATTGCCGCCGTCGTGCTGGCACTGGTCGCCCTGACCGCGATTCTGGCGCCCCTTCTTGCCCCCTATAGCCCGGTCGAGATTTTCACTGCTCGCCAGGCTCCCGGCAATGGATTTATCTTCGGTACCGACGATAAGGGCCGCGACATCCTGTCGCGTATGCTTTACGGTGGCCGTTACTCGCTGATCATCGGCTTCGGTGCTACTGCCATGGCTCTGGTCTGCGGCTCGGTCGTGGGCGCCCTCGCGGCGGTTTCGCGCAAGTCCGTTTCCGAGGCGATCATGCGCATCCTGGACATCATCATGTCCATCCCGGGCATCGCCCTCGCTGCCGTCTTCGTCTCCATCCTGGGCAACTCCGTGCCGTCGATCATCTTCGCCATCGGCTTTATGTACACTCCGCAGATTGCCCGTATCGTGCGCGCCAACATCGTGTCCGAGTACGGCGAGGACTATGTCCGCGCGGTCATCGTTTCCGGCGCCAAGGCTCCGTGGATTTTGATCAAGCATGTTCTGCGTAACTGCATCGCCCCGATCATGGTCTTCACCGTTACTCTGGTCGCCGACGCCATCATCTTCGAGGCCTCGCTGACCTTTATCGGCGCTGGTATCCAGGAGCCCACCGCTACCTGGGGCAACATCCTCGCCGACGCCCGCGGCGGCGTGCTCGCTGGCCGTTGGTGGCAGGCGCTGTTCCCGGGTCTGGCCATCATGATCACCTGCCTGGCGCTCAACATCCTCTCCGAGGGCATTACCGACGCCATGGCCGCTGCTCCCTCCGCCGCCCTGGATCCGACCGACTCCTCCAAGCGCCGCGAGGCCGACCTGCTGGTCTCCGACCCCGTTCGCGCTTACAAGGAGCAGGCTCAGTCCCTGTCCGCCCGTCTTGGCGCCCTGCGCGATGTCGAGCTCAAGCGTAACGACCGCCATGTGCCCGATGAGTCCGTTGAGCCGATCCTTTCGGTCCGTGATTTCTGCATCCAGTTTGAGCACCACGGTGATATCAACGTCGTCGACCACGTCAACTTTGATGTCCGTCCCGGCCAGACCATGGGCCTGGTCGGTGAGTCCGGCTGCGGTAAGTCCATCACCACGCTGGCCATCATGGGCCTGACCGACGATGACGAGCATCTTTCCGGTGAGGTTCTCTGGGAGGGCCGCGATCTGCTCAAGATGAGCAAGAAGGAGTGGTTCGGCCTGCGCGGTACCGATATCGCCATGGTCTATCAGGACGCCCTGTCCTCGCTCAACCCCTCCATGCTCATTTCCGCCCAGATGAAGCAGCTCACCAAGCGCGGCGGCACCCGTAGCGCCGAGGAGCTCCTGGAGCTCGTGGGCCTCGACCCCAAGCGTACGCTCGAGAGCTATCCGCATGAGCTTTCCGGTGGTCAGCGTCAGCGCGTTCTGATCGCTATGGCCCTTACCCGCGACCCCAAGCTGGTCATCTGCGACGAGCCCACGACCGCTCTGGACGTTACCGTCCAGAAGCAGGTCATCAAGCTGCTTAACGACCTTCAGGCCAAGCTCGGCTTTGCCATGATCTTCGTTTCGCACGACCTGGCACTGGTCGCCGAGGTCGCTCATAACATCACGGTTATGTACGCCGGTCAGGTTATCGAGCAGGCGCCCACCAAGGAGCTGCTCACCAACCCGATCCACGAGTACACTCGCGGTCTTCTGGGTTCCGTCCTGTCCATCGAGAGCGGTTCGGGCCGCCTGCACCAGGTGCCCGGCGCCGTTCCGAGCCCGCGCGATTTCCCCAAGGGCGATCGCTTCGCGCCCCGCTCGAGTCATCCGCGCATTGGCCTGGACACCCGTCCGGTTTTCAAGCGCGTGCCCGGCACCGAGCACTTCTATTCCGAGCTCCCCGATGAGGTGCTCAAGGCAAATGGTTTGACCCCTCACGCGGAGGTGATGTAGATGAGCGAGACCGCAGTCAACGGCGTCGAGCCGATCATCTTCCTTGATGACGTCCACGTCACCTTTAGGACCCGTACCGGCTCGATTCTGCACCCCAACCTGGTTCACGCCGTCCAGGGTGTAACGATTAAGCTCATGCCCGGTCAGACGATCGGCATCGTCGGCGAGTCCGGTTGCGGTAAGTCCACCACCGCCAACGTCATGTGCGGCCTGCAGGCCCCCACGAGCGGCAAGGTCTACTTTAAGGGCAAGGACGTTACCAAACGTACCGCCGAGGACCGTCGCCACATGGGTCGCGTCATCTCGGTCGTGTTCCAGAACCCGGCCACGGCGCTCAATCCCCGCATGGTCGTTCGCGAGCAGCTGCTCGACCCCATGCGCGTCCACAACCTGGGTACCGAGGCCGAGCAGGAGAAGCGCGTCAAGGAGCTCCTGGAGCTCACCGGTCTGCCCAGCTCCGCCGCCGAGGTTCTTCCCGGTCAGCTTTCGGGCGGCCAGCGTCAGCGCGTCGCAATTGCCCGTGCCCTGTCGCTGAACCCCGATGCCATCATCGCCGACGAGCCCACCTCGGCTCTGGACGTTTCGGTCCGCGCACAGATTCTGAACCTGTTGACCGACCTTAAGAAGGAGCTCGGCCTGGCCATGGTGTTCATCAGCCATGACATCCAGACGGTCCGCTATATCTCTGACGACATCATCGTTATGAATGGCGGCAGGATCGTCGAGCAGGGCGAGGCCAAGCAGGTCTTCCAGCACCCCCAGGACCCCTACACCAAGATGCTGCTCGGCGCTGCGCCGTCGCTGCTGCATCCCAAGCTCGGCGAGTAGCCTCGCTTTCCCTCCCGTGCGCCCGGTTCCCTTGCCGGGCGCACCTCCGTTGCGATTTCGAAAGGTTGGGTTCACGAGCCATGCCAAGTGCTCAGGAGCTACAACATCAATTTGGTGAATATCGAGGCGCCATGCCCCGTCCATCAGATTTCGATCTCTTTTGGAAGGATCGCATGGCCGAGGCCGACGCCGTCGGGCTTGACTATGCGATCGACACGGCATCGGTCACCGATGCCGCGACCTGTCAACTTTTCGACCTCTGGTATACCGGCATGTGTGGCGCTCGCCTGCATGCCAAGTACCTTAAACCCGTCTCGGACGAGCCCGTGCCATTGGTGCTTCAGTTCCATGGGTATCCGGGTGCAAGCCGGAGCTGGTTTGAGCAGGCGTCGTTTGCGGGCATGGGCATGGCACTCATCGCCCTCGACTGCCCCGGCCAAGGAGGTCCCTCCGAGGACATTGGTGGATTTGAGGGCACAACGGTTGCCGGGCATATCGTCGCCGGCATCGACGGCGACCCGGCCAACCTCTACTATGTCCGCTTGCACCAAGATATTCGCATCCTGTGCCGCATCGTTCGCGAGCTCGAGGGCATCGATCTTGCACGTGTGTTTGTGAACGGCGCGTCGCAGGGCGGCGGTTTGGGCATTGCGACCTGTGCGCTTAACAGAGAGCTTATCAATCGCGCCGCCATCCTCTATCCCTTCCTGTCAGATTTCCGCCTGGTCTGGGATTTGGGTGCCGACGACATTGCCTACGAGGGCCTGCGCTATTGGTCTCGCTGGTTTGACGAGGACTCGAGTCGTATTGACGAAGCCTATGCCAAGCTGGCGTACTTCGATTCCAAGAACTTTGCCCCTATGGTCAAATGCCCCGTGCTGTTTGGCACTGGCACAGCCGATATCGTCTGTCCGCCAGCGACGCAGTTTGCGGTCTATAACAACCTGACCTGCGAAAAGCGTCATGAGTTCTTTGAAGGCTTTGGCCACGAGGAGATTCAGGATTTTGACGATTTGATCATTCCGTTTTTCTGCAAGGGAGGGGAGGCTCATGTCTAAGTGCGAGAGCAATGTCAATGGGCTGATTGTCCCCGAGCTCGTGGGAATTCCTGGAACGGTTTCGTCAAGGCTCGCAGAATATCGGGACTGGCGCGGTGATGTCCAAGCAGATGTTTCTGATTTAGAGACATGCGCTTCGAATCTTGAGATTCAAGGCCTGGCCATTACGGCGATTGACTTTGTTAACCCCTGCGCCCGTTACTCGGAGGTCTCCTTTGAGCTCGGTGACGATGCGATTCACGCTCGTTTGATCGAGCCTGTCGGTCGTGCCCGAGTATCTGAGCGCGTGCCGCTGTGCCTGATGTTCCACGACATCGATCGGCCTGTGCGCGGCTGGCATCACATGACGAGATTTGCCGCCATGGGGTATGCCGTCCTCGCGCTGGATGACGATGTTGCTGGTGCGGACGACCTGCAGCGGGGGATTTCTTCGCCCGCTTTTGTCGAGCGCGTCCGTTGGGGTTGCGCGCTGGCGAAGGTGGCGCGCAATCTTGATGGCATGGACCCCGACCGCATCTTTGCATGGGGCGAGGGTCTAGGCGGCGGAGTCGCGCTGGCGGTTTCTGCTCTGGACGAGCGGGGTCTCGCCTGCACGGCGGTTGCCAATCCGCTTCCTGGCGGCCTCGAGGCGCTGTCGTCTCGGGTGCGCGGATCGGTGCTCATGGGCACATCGCTCATGGATACCGTGAGCGACCCCAAGGGTCAGTTTGCCGTATTCAACGGTCTTGAGTGTGACCGGAGGCATATCATCTATGCCAAATACGCTCACGAGCGCATCAATGCGTTCGAAAACGAAGTCGTCGACTTCTTTAACCAAACGTTCTACTCGTGTTCTTTGGCCTAGACGGCCTGAACACTGCCAACAAGAGTGGGTGGCACAGGGTCGCCCGCCAGACAACTAAGGAGATTCTTGTGGCAACTCAGAAATTCACCGGCGTTATCCCTCCCGTCGTTGTTCCCGATACCGAAGATCACCAGCTCGACGTTGCCTCCTTTGAGCGCAGCATTAACCGCATGATCGATGCCGGCGTCGATGGCCTGTTCTTCCTGGGCTCCTCGGGCGAGGTCGTCTTCTCCACCGACGAGCGTCGTCGCCAGATTATCGCCGAGGCCGTTCGTATCGTCGACCACCGTGTGCCCGTTCTGGTCGGCATCATCGATACCGAGACCGAGCGCATGATCGAGCACGGCAAGGTCGCTCAGGAGCTGGGCGCCGATGCCCTCGTCGCCACCTGCCCGTTCTATGCCCTGCAGGGCATGACCGAGGTTGAGGAGCACTTCCGCATCCTGCATGAGGAGCTCGACCTGCCCATCTTTGCCTATGACATTCCCGTCTGCGTTCACACCAAGCTCCCCTGGAAGCTCCTTGCCAAGCTCGGCGCCGAGGGCGTTCTGGCCGGCGTCAAGGATTCCTCGGGTGATGACATCTCGTTCCGCTACCTCGTTCAGGAGAACGAGAAGAACGGCCATCCGATGAGCATTCTCACCGGTCACGAGGTTGTTGTCGACGGCGCCTACCTCGGTGGCGCCGACGGTTCCGTCCCGGGTCTCGCCAACGTTGAGCCCGAGGGCTACGTGCGTCAGTGGAAGGCCGCTCAGGCTGGTGACTGGGCTACCGTCAAGGCCGAGCAGGATCGCCTCAATGAGATTTCGCACATTTGGGATGTCACCTCGGGCGTCCAGGGCTATGCCGGTGGCGTCGGCGCCTTCAAGACCGCTATGAACCTCATGGGCATCTTCGACAGCCCGACCATGCCGCGCCCGGTGAAGGCCATGACCGGCGAGAACGTCGAGGCGATTAAGAAGGTCCTTCAGGACAACGGTCTCCTGTAAAGCTTCCCCGGGCGCCCGACCTCGCCGTTCAACCGTGCGGCCATGACCCATTAGGTTAATGGCCACACGGTTTCTCGGCGATCTCGGGCACCTGGAAAACCTTTACCGCGCTGTGACGGCTAGCCTGACGGCGCATTTCCTGTAGTTGTTTTTTATCTCCTAAGGAGAGCGACATGGAGAACAAGTACGTCTGCTCTGTCGATATCGGCGGAACTAAGATCGCGACTGCCATCATGGAGTACCCGGCTGACGGCAGCGTGCCCCATCCCGTATTTGAGGCCGAGGTTCCCACCGAGGCCCAGGAGGGCGGCGAGGCCGTCTTCCAGCGTATCGAGGCGTCCATCAAGGCTGCTCTCGAGGCGAATCCCGATGTCGAGGTCCTTGGCGTCGGTATCGGTGCTGCCGGCGTCGTCGATCCCAAGACGGGCGCCATCGCGTATGCCAACGAGATCATGCCCGGCTGGTCCGGCGTCCAGTTGGGGCCGCGTCTGCGCGAGGACCTCGGTCTTCCCGTTGCCGTTGTAGGCGACGTGCAGGCTCATGCTCTGGGCGAGGCCCACTGGGGCGTCGGCAAGGGCAAGTTCTCCGTCTTGTGTCTTGGCATCGGTACGGGCATCGGCGGCGCATATGTCGAGAACGGCCGCGTGATGCAGGGCTTCCATGGTGCTGCCGGTCATATGGGCCACATCGAGTGCTCGGCTGCCGCCGGCATTCCCTGCGCCTGCGGGCGTTCCGGCCATCTGGAGTCGGTTGCTTCGGGCACTTCCATTGGTCGTATGTACGATGAGCGCTTTGGTCGCGTCGACCCCAGCCGTCCTTCGGTCGGTCGCGATGTGAACGACCTGTGCCGTGCGGGCGACGCAAAGGCGACCGAGGTCATCCATGACGCCGGCTTTGCGCTGGGTGCCAGCTTGGGCTCGCTCGCTAACATCCTGGACCCTGAGGTCATCGTGCTTTCGGGTGGCGTGATTCACCAAGGTCCCGATTGGCGTTCGCAGACGTGGAAGGATTCGGTGCACGAGGGCTATGCCAGCCAAGCGCTCGATCCGCTTCAGGACACGCCGATCCTCATCGGTTCTCTGGAGGGCGATGCTCCGCTCATCGGTGCCGCTGAGCATCTTCTTGCCTCGTTGAAGTAAACGTATCTGCTGTAGGAGCCTCCCGAGACAACAGGCCTCGGGAGGCTGTTCTAAGAAAGGTTGCAGCCTTATGACCGTCGATCCTTTGATTCAATCCCTGAAGGGCAAGCTCGTCGTGAGCGTTCAGGCGTATATGGGCGAGCCGCTTCGTACGCCCGAGACCATGGCGCAAATGTCTCGCGCTTGCGAGCTCGGCGGCGCCGCCGCCATTCGCTGCCAGGGCCTTGCCGACATTGCCGCCATTAAGGGTCGCTGTGAGGTTCCCGTCATCGGCCTGTGGAAGGATGGGCACGAGGGCGTTTACATCACGCCGACGCTGCGCCACGCTCGCGCCTGCGTTGCTGCGGGTGCCGATATCGTGGCGATCGACGCCACCGATCGTCCGCGTCCCGATGGCAAGACCGTCGAAGATACTTTCCGTCCGCTGCACGAGGAGGGCGTGCTCCTGATGGCCGACTGTGCCACCATCGAGGATATTCGTCGTGCTGTCGACATGGGCTTCGACCTGGTGTCCACCACGCTGTCTCATGGTGTTGCCGCCATCGACTGCACCATGGCCGATGGCCCCGATCTGCCGCTCCTGCGTCAGGCGACCGAGGAATTCCCCGGCCTTCCCATCATTTGCGAGGGTCGCGTGCATACGCCCGAGGAGGCTCGCGCCGCGATCGATGCTGGCGCCTGGGCCGTTGTCGTCGGCACCGCCATCACGCACCCCACGAGTATTACGAGTTGGTTCAAGGCTGCGCTTGAGGCGTAAGACAGGCCTCGTATCCGCTCGGGGCGGTATACTCAATATAGGCAATTGACCGCGCGGGATCCGGGTTGCTGGGTCCCGCGCTTGTTTTCGGGAGGCAACACATGCAAAAGGGAGATGCCATGGATGCGGCGGAGCGCTCGGAGCGCATCCCCGATATCGTCATCATCACCGGAATGTCCGGATCAGGCCGCACACAGGCCATGCACGTGTTCGAGGACATGGGCTATTTTTGCATCGATAACCTGCCTCCGCGTCTCATCGCCCAGCTTGCCGAGCTCGTCGGCATCAATACGGGCGTGGGCAGGCATCTCGCCGTCACCTGCGATTTGCGTAGCCAGGGACTGTTTGACGAGTTGCTCGATGCGGTCGCCGCTCTCGAAGAGCGCGAGATGAGCTGCGACATCGTGTTCCTGGAGGCTTCTGACGAGGTGCTGATTCGTCGCTACAGCGAAAATCGCCGCCGTCATCCCATTGCCAAGCCGGGGGAGACTACGGCCGATGCCATTCAGCGCGAGCGCCTTCAGCTGCAGGGCGTGCGCGACCGAGCCGATATGATTATCGACACGAGCCGTCTGCGCACCTCTGCGCTGCGCAACAAGCTGCGTATGGCATTTTCCGAGCTGTCCGACCAGCAGCTCATGGACGTCCACGTGTTCTCGTTTGGCTTTAAGCACGGCATGCCCGTCGAGGCGGACATTATGATCGACGTCCGCTTCCTGCCTAATCCGTTCTACGATCCCGAGATGCGCACGATGACCGGTCTCGATAAAAAGGTCTCCGATTTTGTTCTGGACCATCCCAAGACGCAGGAGTTTTGGAAGGCTTGGACACAGCTGCTCGATACGGTGATGCCGGGCTATATCGCGGAGGGCAAGCCGCAGCTTTCTATCGCCATCGGCTGTACAGGCGGCCAGCACCGCAGCGTTGCCATTGCCGAAGCCACGGCACGTTATTTGGAAGGCGCCCAATATCACGTGAGCATTTCCCATCGCGACCTGTCGCGCGCCAACACGAAGGCATAGGCCTGCATGTCGTTTACCGCTGAGGTGCGCGACGAGCTTGCGCGCTGCGAACCCGAATGTGAATACTGCGATTTGTCGACGCTTGCCGCCCTCACGCGCGTGAGCGGTACGCTCTCGCTTACCGGCTCTGGGCGGTATCGTTTGACGGTTGCGACTGAGACGGGAGCCGTTGCGCGCACGATGATCACGCTGACGCATCGCATCCTTAAGCTCAAAACGGAGTTCACCGTCCGTAAATCTGTATTGCATAAGGTTCGAAACTACCTCATCACCTTGCCCGATCAACCCGACCTGGATAAGGCTCTGGTGCTGCTGGGTATCCTCGACCGTAGGGGAGGACTTGTTGCCGGCGTGCCCCGACATATCGTTGCCCGTCCTTGCTGTAGACTTGCCTATATCCGCGGCGCGCTCATCGCGGGCGGCTTCGTGGCCGATCCACGCGGCGATTTTCATTTGGAGATCGCGGTGCAGGGCGAGCAATATGCCAAGGGGCTTTGCGATCTGTTGGAGCAGGTTGGGGTCCATGCTCGTGTTAATGCACGGCGGGGGTCATATGCCGTGTACATTAAGAGTGCCGAGGAAATCGAGCATCTTTTAAAGCTGATTGGTGCCAAGCGCAGCGTTGCCGAGATTGAGGAGGCGCGCGCGGTCAAGTTGGTTAAGAACGATGTGAACCGTCGCGTGAACGCCGAGCTCGCCAACCAGACCAGAAGCGCCGGTGCTGCCCAACATCAGCTTGCGCTTATCGATGAGCTCGAACAGCGGGGTTTGCGCGACACGCTTCCGGATGCCTTGGCGGTCTTTTGCGACCTGCGCGAGCGCTATCCCGATCTTTCGCTGCGTGATTTAGGGGAGATGGCTGACCCTCCCTTGTCGAAGTCTGCCCTCTACCATCGAGTTTTGAGGCTTGAAAAGCTCATTGAAGCAAACAGGTAGGTTAAAGTATCGACTTATATACGGATTTAGCTGCTATTTTATTCTTTAAAGCGTTTTAACGCAAATTTGATTTTCAATTTCGAGCATTCTCGTGAAATTCAAGTCAAAAAAAAGGTATATTAGGCGAGTGGTTAGTTTGTGGGCCTCAACGGCGGGCGCTGTAGCTCGCGGGGGCCTTACGAAAGGAGACACAATGGCAGTAAAGGTTGCTATTAACGGCTTCGGTCGCATCGGTCGTCTGGCTTTCCGTCAGATGTTCGGTCATGAGGGCTCCGAGATCGTCGCTATCAACGACCTCACCTCTCCCGATATGCTCGCTTACCTGCTGAAGTACGACTCCACGCAGGGCAACTACGCTCGCGATCACGAGGTCGTTGCTGGCGAGGATTCCATCACCGTTGACGGCAAGGAGATCAAGATCTACAAGGAGGCCGACGCCAACAACCTGCCTTGGGGCGACCTCGACGTCGACGTCGTTCTCGAGTGCACCGGTTTCTACACCAGCAAGGCTAAGGCTCAGGCCCACATCAACGCTGGCGCCAAGAAGGTCGTCATCTCCGCTCCGGCTGGCAGCGATCTGCCCACCATCGTGTACAACGTCAACCATGAGACGCTGACCGCTGATGACAACATCATCTCCGCTGCCTCCTGCACGACGAACTGCCTCGCCCCGATGGCCAAGGGCCTGAACGACTTCGCCCCCATCGTCTCCGGCATCATGACCACCATCCACGCCTTCACCGGCGACCAGATGCCGCTCGACGGCCCGCAGCGCAAGGGCAACTTCCGTCGCTCCCGCGCCTGCTCCGAGAACATCGTCCCGAACACCACGGGCGCTGCCAAGGCCATCGGCCTGGTTCTCCCCGAGCTCAACGGCAAGCTCATCGGTGCCGCCCAGCGCGTCCCGACGCCGACCGGCTCGCTGACCAACCTCTACGCCGTCGTTGACAAGAAGGTCACCGTCGACGAGGTCAACGCTGCCATGAAGGCCTACGCCGAGACCATCCCCGATACCTTCGCCTACAACGAGGACCAGATCGTCTCCCGCGACATCGTCGGCGAGACCCACGGCTCCATCTTCGACGCCACTCAGACCATGTGCTCTGACCTCGGCAACGGCCAGACCCTCGTTCAGGTCACCTCTTGGTACGACAACGAGAACTCTTACACCTCTCAGATGGTCCGCACCATCAAGTACTTCGAGAAGTTCGTTGCCTAATTTGGCTTTTAGCGAATAGCTCGTTGAGCGTCTAAAGAAGGGCGCGGCCTTATAGGGCTTACACCCTAGGGTCGCGCCCTTTTTATAAGAAATCGTCTGCCGTAATGGGAGGCAGACACGTACGAAAGGTAGAAGCAAACATGGCCTTTACCAAGAAGACCGTCCGCGACATCGATGTCGACGGCAAGCGCGTTCTCGTCCGCGTTGACTTTAACGTGCCTATCAAGGATGGCGTCGTTGGCGACACCACCCGTATCAAGGCTGCCCTGCCCACCATCAACTATCTCGTTGAGCACAACGCTCGCGTCATCCTCATGAGCCACCTCGGCCGTCCCGATGGCACCGGCTTCCAGCCCGAGCTGTCCCTCGAGCCCGTCGCCAAGAAGCTCGCCGAGCTCTCCGGTCTCGACGTTACCTTTGTCGCCGACACTTACGGCGAGAAGGCCGCCGAGGCCGTTGCCGCCGTCGAGCCGGGCAAGGTCCTCGTTCTCGAGAACGTCCGCTTCGATAAGCGTGAGAAGAAGAACGATCCCGAGATCGCTAAGAAGCTCGCTTCTTATGGTGACGTCTTCGTTCTCGATGCCTTCGGCACCGCTCACCGCGCCCAGGGTTCCGTCGTGGGCCCCGCCGCTTACCTGCCTGCCGTCGCTGGCTTCCTGCTCGAGAAGGAGGTCGACACGCTGACCGGCATCTTCGCCGAGCCCGAGCGCCCCTTCGTCGCCATCGTCGGCGGTTCCAAGGTTTCCTCCAAGATCGGCGTTCTCGATCACCTTATCGACTCTGCTGACACCCTGATCATCGGTGGCGGTATGGCCTACACCTTCTTCCTGGCTCAGGGCCTGTCCGTCGGTCAGTCTCTCAAGGAAGAGGACTGGGTCGAGCGCGCTGGCGAAATGCTCAAGAAGGCCGAGGAGAAGGGCGTCAAGATCCTGCTCCCCATCGACAACCGTGTTGCCGATCACTTTGGTGAGGACGCTGTCCCCGAGGTTGTCGCTTCCGACGCTATCCCTGACGACCGTGAGGGCATGGACATCGGTCCTAAGACCGAGGAACTTTACGCCGAGGCTGTCAAGGGTGCCAAGACTGTGTTCTGGAACGGCCCCATGGGCGTCTTCGAGTTCGATAACTTCGCTCACGGCACCCAGGCTATCGCCGAGGCTGTCGCCGAGGCCGACTGCACCTCGATCATCGGCGGTGGCGACTCTGTCGCAGCTGTCAACAAGTTCAACCTGGCCGACAAGATGAGCTGGATCTCCACCGGTGGTGGCGCTTCCATGGAGCTCGTCGAGGGTAAGGCCCTGCCCGGAGTGGAGGCGCTTCTCGATGCCTAATCGCACCCTTCTTATCGCTGGTAACTGGAAGATGAACAACGACGTCGCCGAGGCCGCCAAGCTCGCCGACGAGCTGGCTCAGGCTCTGCCCGAGGTTCCGGCTGGCGTCGAGGTGCTCGTCTGCCCTCCGACCATCGACATCACCACGGTTCATGACCGCATTCAGGCTGCCCCCATCGCCCTCGGTGCACAGAACGTGTACTGGGAGGCCAAGGGTGCCTTCACCGGTGAGTCCTCTTGCGACATGCTCAAGTCCGCTGGCTGCACCTACTGCATCATCGGCCACTCCGAGCGTCGTGACTACTTCCACGAGACTGACGAGGACCAGAACAAGAAGGCCAAGGCCCTCGTTGCCGCCGGTCTTGTTCCCGTCTTCTGCTGCGGCGAGTCCCTCGAGGTCCGCGAGGCCGGCACCTATGTCGAGCACGTCGTGAACCAGGTCAAGGCTGGCCTTGCTGGTCTTGAGATCACCTGCCCCAAGCAGGTCGTCGTCGCCTACGAGCCCATCTGGGCCATCGGCACCGGCAAGACCGCTACTGCTGAGGACGCTCAGGAGGTCTGCGGCGCTATCCGTGAGACCCTCAAGGAGATGTTTGGCGAGGAGCTCGCCGACGGCATCCGCGTCCTGTACGGTGGTTCCGCCAAGCCCGGCAACATTGCCGAGCTCGTCGCCAAGCCCGACGTTGACGGCGCCCTCGTGGGCGGCGCTTCGCTCAAGGCTGCCGACTTCGCCTCTATGGTCGTCAAGGCAGGCGAGTAGGACATATGGCACAGCGTCATCTTCCTGCACTCCTGATTATCATGGACGGCTGCGGCCTTGCTCCGGCCGATGGCGAGAACGCCGTCGCCGCTGCCAAGACGCCCTTCCTTGATAGCCTGTACGAGAAGTATCCCCACACTACGCTCGGCGCTTCGGGCGAGGACGTGGGCCTTCCCGACGGTCAGATGGGCAACTCCGAGGTGGGTCACCTCAACATCGGTGCCGGCCGTATCGTGTTCCAGGAGCTTTCGCGCATCAACAACGCCATCAAGGATGGCTCCATCGCCAAGAACGAGGTCTTCGTCAAGGCTATGGACGACGTCAAGGCTGACGGCAAGACCCTTCACCTCATGGGTCTTATGAGCCCTGGCGGTGTTCATTCTCACATGAACCACGTCGAGGCCCTGGTCAAGATGGCTGCCGAGCACGGTGTCAAGACCGTTCGCGTCCACGCCTTCATGGATGGCCGCGACGTTGACCCGCAGTCCGGTGCCGGTTACATGAGTGAGTTCTGCGCCTTCCTGGCCAAGATCTCCGAGGAGACCGGTTGCGACGCTCGCGTTGCCACCGTCTCGGGCCGTTATTGGGCCATGGACCGCGATAACCGTTGGGAGCGCATCCAGCGTGCCTACGATGTCATGGTCAACGCGTCCGATGCCGATACCGACCCCGTGGCCGGTATCAAGGCCTACTACGAGAAGGATCCGCGCGGCGATGAGTTCGTCGAGCCCTTCGCTGCCCACAACGAGGGCATCCACGAGGGCGACGCGGCCATCTTCTTCAACTTCCGTCCCGACCGCGCTCGTCAGATGACCCGCGTGTTCACGGACAAGGAGTTCGACGGCTTCGAGCGCGAGCAGATCAAGCTTTCGCACTTTGTGACGATGACCGAGTACGATCCGACGTTTGACGTCGAGGTCGCCTTCCCCAAGACGTTCCCCGAGAACGTCCTGGCCGACGTTATCGCCGCCAATGGCCTGAAGCAGCTGCACACCGCCGAGACCGAGAAGTACGCCCACGTGACGTTCTTCCTCAACGGCGGCATCGAGGAGCCCAAGGAGGGCGAGGAGCGCGTGCTCGTCGCTTCTCCCAAGGTCGCTACCTACGATCTGCAGCCCGAGATGAGCGCTCCCGAGGTTACCGAGAAGCTCGTCGCCGCAATCAACGAGGATCGCGCTGATTTCTACATCGTGAACTTCGCGAACTGCGACATGGTTGGTCACACCGGTGTCTTCGACGCCGCCGTTAAGGCCGTCGAGGCTGTTGACGATGCCCTGTCCAAGGTTGTCCCGGCGATTCTCGCCAAGGGTGGCTTTGCGCTGATTACCGCCGACCATGGCAACGCCGATCACATGTTTGACGTTGCTTCCGACGGTTCCAAGCATCCGTTTACGGCTCACACCACCAACCGCGTGCCGTTCATCATCGTTGATGATAAGGCCAAGCTCACCGGTATCGAGGACGGCCGTCTTTCGGATATCGCTCCGACCATGCTCACCATGGCTGGTATTGAGCCTTCCGCCGAGATGACGGGTCGCGTGCTCGCCACCGAGGCCTAATAGAAAACAAATACCGTTTTCTAGTAAGGGGGTTGTCCACAACCGGACGACCCCCTTTTTTGGTATTTCTGCCATTTCTACCCCGTCCCTAAATGGCAGGTGGGGGAGTGTTGAAGGTTGTGGTACAGTACTGGAGTTTGAGTTGTTCTATTAAGGAGCTTATCTATGGGTCCGTTCCAGATTCTTCTGTTTGTCGTTTGGGCTGTTTCTGCCGTGGCGCTGACGATTCTCGTTCTGATGCATTCCGGTAAGGGCACCGGCGTTTCGGATATGATCGCTAGCTCGCTGTATAACTCCAGCTCTGCCACGGGCGTCATGGAGCAGAACCTCGATCGCCTGACGGTAATTATGGCCGTCGTTTTTGCCGTGTGTGTCGTTCTGTGCATGTTCTTCTTCCCGCAGGGTATCGTCGGCTACTAAGCATCGGCGTATATACGTTTGTAAAGGGTCCCGCATGTGCGGGGCCCTTTTTGTTTACAGACTTGTAACAGAGTCAAAATATCCCCACATACTTCGCCCAACTAAAGAAATTCTCGACCGTTAACCGGAATTAGCCCCAAATCGTGCATAAAATGCGCTACTGTATTGCAAAACGTTGGTCTGTTGTGCATAACCAGCCATAGCAGCGGGCGGCGTTTTGATGGTTCGGATCGGATTGTCTCGACATATGTCCGACTGAACATTTCTTTGTCCTATCTCATAAGGAGGATGGCATGGCTGATTCTATGTTCCACCAGCCCGTTATGGGTCGTCGCGCCTTTGTCGGCGGTACCCTTGCTGCGAGCTCCATGGCTTTTCTTGCCGCATGCGGCAAGAAGGGCGGCGACACTTCCGGTTCTGAGTCCGGTTCGACGCTGAACTTCTACATCAACAACCCGGTCTGCATCGACCCCTACAACGTCCAGGAGGATCAGGGCACTCAGGTCGAGTACCAGCTCTTCGACGCTCTGACGGAGTACGACC
The DNA here is from genome assembly GCF_003457875.1 of Collinsella sp. AF28-5AC. Classification (NCBI taxonomy): domain Bacteria; kingdom Bacillati; phylum Actinomycetota; class Coriobacteriia; order Coriobacteriales; family Coriobacteriaceae; genus Collinsella; species Collinsella sp. AF28-5AC. Next base: position 35,774 of record NZ_QRTA01000016.1, read on the forward strand.
CCGAGAAGGGCGAGATCGTTCCGCTGGCTTGCGAGTCCTTTGAGGCTAACGACGACGCCACCGAGTTCACCTTCAAGATCAAGAAGGCTAAGTTCCACAACGGTGACGACGTTACCTCCAAGTCCTTCAAGCTCGGTTGGGAGCGTCTAGTCAACACCAAGTCGGCCATCGCCACCGAGTATGGTCCTTCCGAGGTCTCCTATCACCTTTCCATGGTTGAGGGCTATGACGATCTGCTTGCCGGCAACGCTACCGAGCTCAGCGGTGTTACCTGCCCCGACGATGAGACCCTCGTCGTCAAGCTGTCTTCCGCTTACGCCGACTTCCCCTTCGTCGCCTCTCACCCGGCTCTGTCCCCGGTTCCCGAGTGCGCCGAGTCCGATGTCAAGAGCTTCTACCTTGCCCCGGTCGGTAACGGCCCGTTCATGATGGACGGTAAGTGGGAGGATGGCCAGGAGATCAACCTCAAGAAGTTTGACGATTACTATGGCGACAAGGCCAAGATCGATGGCATCCACTTCCAGGTCATCAAGGACATGGAGACCGCTTACAAGGAGTTCCAGGCCGGTAACCTCGATGTCTGCGACGTTCCCGTTGCTCAGATCGACGCCGCCAAGAAGGACCGTGGCGAGTCCAAGGACGGCTACACCATGGGTGACGGCGAGCATATGCTGCTCGGTGCCGAGCCTTCCACGTACTATCTGACCTGCAACACCACGGCCGAGCCGTTCAATAACGCCGACCTGCGCAAGGGCATCTCCCTGGCCATCAACCGTGAGGCCATCTGCAAGACCATCTTCAAGGGTACCCGTACCCCCGCCGACGGTATTGTTCCTCCGGGAATCGCCGGCTACAAGGAGGGCGCATGGGAGTTCTGCGCCTATGACGTCGACAAGGCTAACGAGTACCTCGACAAAGTCGCTCCCGCTGGCGCTAACGGCGATCGTGGCATTAGCGTGACCCTTTCCTACAACCAGGACGGTGGTCACAAGGAGATCATGGAGTCCATCATCGGCGACCTCGCCAAGGTTGGCGTTACCGCTGTCTCCGATACCCCTGAGTGGTCTGCCCTGCTCGAGCAGTATCAGAACTTCAACTATCAGTTCGGCCGTCTGGGCTGGATCGCCGATTACCCGATCATGGACAACTTCCTGTACCCGCTGTTCCACTCCGACTCCCTCGGTGGCGACAACCGCTCCGGTTACAGCAACCCCGAGTTCGATGCCAAGGTCGACGAGGCCCGCACCACGGTTGATGACGAGGAGCGCATCGCCAAGATGCGGGAGGCCGACGCCATGGTCGCTGCCGACTGCCCGGTCATCCCGGTGATGTTCTACACGCACACCATCGCTGGCTCTGACCGCGTCAAGCATCTCTATGTTGATCCGCAGAAGCACGCCGATCTGGGTACCGCCGAGCTCGCCTAAGGGTTTTGCAGCTTCCGTGAGGGTCAAGTATTTACGTAGACCTCATGGGAAACATACAGTTCTCCCTAACCTGGGGTAAACTGGCTGATGGTAATTTTGGGATGCCGGTCTGGCGATCGGCATCCCATTTAGGTTAATCCCTAGATAGGGGAGTGGTATGGGTAAGTACATCGTTAAACGTGTGCTTCAGTTCATCCCGGTGTTTTTGGGCGTTACGCTGATTCTGTTCGCCCTCCAGAATATCGTGCCGGGAGATCCGATCAAGCTGATCGGTGGAGACAAGGCTCTGTCCCCCGAGGTGGAGCTTCAGCTTCGCGTTCGCTATCACCTGGTCCAGACGGACGAGGACGGCAACGCGATCCTTGACGAGAACGGCGACCCCGTTCAAACGTCGCTCGTGGACCGTTACTTGTATTACATGAACGGCCTGCTTCATGGCGATCTGGGCAATTCGTACCAGCGCAAGCTGCCGGTTACGGAAATCTTTGCCCAGAAGTATCCGTATACGGTCAAACTTGCCGCGTGCGCCATCGTGCTCGAGGCAATCATGGGTATCGGTGCGGGTATCATTTCGGCGGTTAAGCGTTATTCCTTCTGGGATATTTTGGTAACGCTCACCACGTCGATTCTCGTTGCCGTCCCAGCCTTCTGGCTCGGTATGTTGCTGCAGCTGTTCTTTGGCGTCATTCTCAAGGACGCCACGGGCGGTGCATTCTCCATGCCGATCTCGGGTGCCGGCGGTTCCAGCTCTCAGTATCAGGATTGGATGCACTATGTGCTTCCGACCATTACGCTGGCTTCGGTTTCGACCGCTTATGCCGCCCGCATTATGCGCTCGCAGCTGCTTGACGTCATGAACCAGGATTACATCCGTACGGCAAAGGCCAAGGGTCTCTCCAATCGCGCGATCATTATCAAGCATGCGCTTAAGAATGCACTCATCCCCGTCGTTACCTATATTGGTGTCGACTTCGGCGGCATGCTTTCGGGCGCCATCCTGACCGAGACGGTCTTTAACTGGCCCGGCATCGGCTTCGAGGTCTACCGCGCCATTAGCATGCGCGACTGGCCCATCGTTATGGGCGGCGTTACGCTCATTGTTGTCGTCGTTATGGTGATCAACCTGCTCGTCGACATTAGCTATGCATTCCTCGACCCGCGCATCCGCCTTGGCGGTCCGTCGGATAAGGCCTAAGGGAGGTACGTCTCATGCAGGAAACTGATTCTCAGTCTCAGGAGCAGGCTACCGCCACCAAGGCCGCATCTGCTCCCGCCAAGTCCCGCACGCTGTGGGGCGACGCTTTTAAGCGTCTTCGTAAGAACAAGCTCGCCGTTATCGGTGTCTGCTGGATCATCATCGTTGTTGTGGTCGCCCTGACCGCCGATCTGTGGGCTAAGCCCTGGCTCGGCTCTCCTACGGCTTCTGACTCGACGACCATGGCCGAGACTTCGCTGCTGGCTCCGTGTGCCGAGCACCCGTTTGGCACCGACTCTCTTGGTCGTGACATTCTCGTCCGTGTTATCTACGGTGCACGCGTTTCGCTTTCCGTCGGTATTATGGCCACCGCCATCTCCACGGTGATCGGTCTGGTCATGGGCGCCCTGGCCGGTTTCTATGGCGGCATCTGGGATACGATCATCATGCGCTGTGCGGACATCTTCCTGGCGTTCCCGTACGTGCTGTTCGTTGTTGCCATGATTGCCGTTATCGGTCGTGGTCTTCAGAATGTCTTTATCGCCATCGGCATTCTCGGCTGGCCTTCGATTGCGCGCGTCTTCCGATCCGCGATCCTGACGGTCAAAGAGAACGACTATGTTGACGCCGCTCGCGCTATGGGTGCATCCGATGCGCGTATCGTTATGCGCCATATCTTCCCGAACTCCGTTGCTTCTATCGTGGTCTATGCGACCATGAACATTGGTGGCGCTATTCTGACCGAGTCTGCCCTGTCCTTCCTCGGTATGGGCGTTATTCCGCCTACGCCTTCGTGGGGCTCTATGATTCAGGACGGTCAGCAGTATCTTCTGACTGCTCCCTGGATGATGATCATGCCCGGTCTGGCAATTCTCTCGACGGTGCTCGCCTTCACCCTGTTGGGTGACGGTCTGCGCGACGCCCTCGACGTCAAGATGAAGGACGCATAAGGATGAAGAAGAACAAGAACTATGTGGACCTGAAGGACCAGCCTGTTCCCGAGGGCCAGCATCTGCTCGAGGTCGATGACCTTAAGATGTATTTCCATACCGAGGATGGCGTCGTTCGCGCTGTCGACGGTGTCTCCTACACGCTCGATCGCGGCGAGACCTTGGGCGTCGTCGGTGAGTCCGGCTCCGGTAAGTCCGTGACCGCCATGACCATCATGGGCCTCATTTCGATGCCTCCGGGAAAGATCGAGGGCGGCGACGTTCGCTATCGCGGTCGTTCTATCCTCGAAATGACCGAGGAAGAGATGCAGCACATTCGCGGTAACGATATCGCGATGATCTTCCAGGATCCTATGACCTCCCTTAACCCGGTCTATAAGATCGGTAAGCAGGTGGGCGAGGGTCTTCGCTTGCACCGTGGCTATTCCAAGCAGGAGGCGCTCAAGCGTGCCACCGAGCTTTTGGACCTCGTTGGCATTCCCGAGCCCGAGAAGCGTGTCAACGAATACCCGCACCAGTTCTCCGGCGGTATGCGTCAGCGCGTCATGATCGCCATGGCCCTTGCCTGTGATCCCGATATTCTGATTGCCGACGAGCCCACGACTGCCTTGGACGTTACCATTCAGGCTCAGATTATTGAGCTTATGCAGGAGATGCAGGAGAAGAACGGCAACGCCATCATCATGATTACCCATGACCTGGGTGTTGTCGCCGATATGGCCGATAAGATCATGGTTATGTACGCCGGCCGTCCCGTCGAGTTCGGTACTGCTGAGGAAATCTTCTACGAGAGCCGCCATCCCTACACCTGGGGTCTTATCCGCTCCATCCCGGAGCAGGCTATCGATGAGAAGAAGCCGCTTACGCCGATTCACGGCAACCCGCCCTCGCTCATGAACCTGCCCGAGGGCTGCGTCTTCTCTCCTCGTTGCCCCTATGCGACGGACAAGTGCCGCAAGCAGCGCCCCGAGCGCGTTGTTACCGAGTCTGGTCATTACTCTGCGTGCCACTACTCCGGTGACCCCGAGTTCCTCAAGAACGCTCCTGAGACGTCCCGTACCCGCAAGGATTCCAAGAAGGGAGGCGAGGCGTAATGGCAGATACCAACGAGCGTACTCCGCTGCTTAAGGTCGAGCACCTCTCTAAGGAGTTCCCCGCTGAGTCCGGCATGTTCGCCAAGCGCTTCTCCAAGCGTGTCGTCTCTGCTGTGAATGACATTTCGTTCGAGATTTATCCGGGCGAGACCTTTGGCCTGGTCGGCGAGTCTGGCTGCGGTAAGTCCACCACGGGCCGCACCATCATGCGCCTGACCAAGCCGACGGCAGGCAAAGTGTTCTTCCAGGGCAAAGACGTTGCCGAGATGAGCAAGCACGAGATCAAGGATATGCGTCGCGAGATGCAGTTCATCTTCCAGGACCCCTATGCTTCGCTCAACCCTCGCATGACCATCGGCGAGATTGTTTCTGAGCCCATGACCATTCATGGCGTGGGTACCAAGGAAGAGCGTATCGAGCGCGTCCGCGAGCTTCTCGACGTTGTCGGTCTGAACCCCGAGCACATCAACCGCTATCCGCACGAGTTCTCGGGCGGTCAGCGTCAGCGTGTCGGCATCGCCCGCGCCTTCGCTTTGAAGCCCAAGCTGATCATCTGCGACGAGCCCGTTTCCGCTCTGGATGTTTCCATTCAGGCCCAGGTTCTGAACCTGCTCAAGGAACTTCAGGACAAGTTTGGTACGGCGTATCTGTTTATCGCCCACGACCTGTCCGTCGTGCAGCACATCTCCGATCGCGTTGCCGTTATGTATCTGGGTAAGATGGTCGAGGTTTCGGACTGGAAAACGCTCTATAGCGAGCCTCACCATCCGTACACGCAGTCGCTGCTGTCTGCCGTGCCGGTTCCCGATCCTGATATCCAGAAGACCCGCAAGCGCATCATCCTCGCTGGCGATCCGCCGTCGCCGCTGGATCCGCCGACCGGTTGCCGTTTCCACACGCGCTGCCCGATCGCGCAGGGCATCTGCTCCGAGAAGCTTCCCGAGTTTAAGGAAGTCGCACCGGGCCACTGCTGCGCCTGCCACTTCGCGGAGCCGTTCCCGATCAAGGAATCGCACATCGACCTGTAGTCGGTTGTTTGTCCGGGCCCGCCCTGGTGTTACTTTTCAGAACGTCCTCGGACATGCAAGAAACCCCCGCTGCGCACTGAACTGCCTCCCATTTCTTGGACACAAGAAATGGGAGGCTTTTTTATGGCT
>NZ_QRTA01000017.1:0-40870 GCF_003457875.1 Collinsella sp. AF28-5AC
ATGTGCGGCGTAGGCCGCTTATTAGCCCGTCCAAGAATTGGGGCGCAGTTCACACTTCGTGCGGCGGGGGTTTCTTGCGTCCTGCGGGATGTTCTGAAAAGCAACGCCAGGGCGGGCCCTGCGGTAACTCGGCAGGGGAGTGCGATTCCTCGATCGCTCACTTTATCTAATAAGAAATTGAGTGAGGCCGGAGCTTTAGCTCCGGCCTCCTTATATAAGGGCTCGGCAAGGCCGAGCCACTAAATTTATATCAGCCCTCAGAACATGTTTGAGAACTGTGCCTGAAGTACGTATTTGCAGGCCCCGAATCGGTGTTGCCTCCCGGCGCATTCCGCAGGGGGAGCGATATTTTGCAGCACGAAGTGCGCAGCAAAATATCGCTCATGCCCGAGGACGCGCCGGGAGGCAACACCGATTCGGGGCCGGACATACGGATCTACCTGCTCATTTACAAATTCGTAAACTTTTTTGAAAAAAGTGCTTGCACAGTTCTCGAATCATAGGTTATTATCTTCCTCGTTGAACGCGCGGGTCCAACAAAACGAACCGTGAATCAACAACATAGCATGTCGGAGTGGCGGAATTGGCAGACGCGCTAGCTTGAGGTGCTAGTGACCGCTTTTTGGTCATGCGGGTTCAAGTCCCGCCTCCGACACCATCGCATTTGAGAAGCCTCTTCGGAGGCTTTTTTGTTACCGATAGACGGTGAGGTCCACGATGGAAACGCTTGAACGCAACGAGTGGGCAGACGTTGCCCAGCTAGTCGAGATCACGAGCGATGCTGTCATCATCTGCGAGCTCGACGGAACCATTCTGCATGTGAATAATCGCTTACTTGGTTTGATGTGCGAGGAACGCGCCGACGTCATCGGTGGAGATGTTAAAGACGTCCTGTACTCGTCCGCTTTTGAACGTGCGACGGAACATCGTCTGCCATTTGAAACTGATGGCTCCGAGAACGAACTGATGCTCAAGCTGAGTGACGGCTCTTTTATCCCCGTCTTGGTTCGTGCGGGCTCCGTAACGCCTCCACGCATCTTTGGGCGCCGTGCACCACGTGTCCTGGTGGCGCTTCACAGTATCGAGGAACAGTATTCTCACGACCGTCAACTCAAGCGTGCGTTATCGGAGCTTAGAGTGGCGAACAAACGTCTGTCTGGCACGCTCTCGGTCATTATGAGCACTGTGGGCTCCGATGAGTTGCCCAGCCTGCTTGATACCGTTTTGAACCAGCTTGTAGGAACGCTCGATGCTTCGGGTGCCGCTATCTATTTTTCTGAGAGCGGCGGTTTTAAGCTACGCGGTGTTTCCAAGGAGCTGTACGACAGCTATCTGCCCGAGTTTTTGCCGTATGGCGCTGGCATTCCGACGTATGTTCTTCGCGAGTCGCGTGCCTGTCGCTTGTCGATTCAACAGGACCTTGAGGGCGATAGGGCCGCCTCCGGTATGTTCATGGACTTGGACAATCGTTCTAAGCACCTGTTGCGCGTGCAGGATATGCCTCCGTACCGCAGCGAGATCTGTCTTCCCGTTTTTTACGGTACGCAGATCCTTGGCGTGCTGGAAGTTGGTTGGAAACGCCCCCAGGCACCGCTCGCCTATGACGTTAATGTACTCGAGGTCATTTGCGATTACCTGTCTATCCAGCTGGTCGGCATGGCATCGAGCCTTCGTTCTCGTCGTACGGCCGAGCTTGGCCGCTCGCTCAATGTCTTACGTGATGAGTTGTTTACCTTTCTAGACGATTCCGCCGCGGCTACCCAGGCGGTATCGTCCGAGATCTGCAATATGCTCAACTGCCATTTTTGTCCTGTTGAGTATGACGCCAGTCTGGACTCCTACGTCATAGATTTTGAAGGCGGCAGTCGCGTTGCCTTGCCGGACGATCCCGAGAAGCTTTTCTTTTCCACGACGGCGCCGGCGGCACGTCTGGGGGCTGGCCCTGATGGCTTTGAGGCATCTGTTTTGGGCGGCACGAGTGCCGAGGACCTTAAACACGTCCGTATAACTCGCGTTGACGAATCGATGCCTATGGGAGGCTGGCTTAGGGCGCATGGTCTGCCTTGTCAAGGTCTCTACGTCGACTCCGGCATCGAGGCGGGGCGCCTGCGCTCTGAGGGTGATGGCAAACACAGTAACGACGCGATTGTTCCTGCTTCTGTTGCGAAGAGCCCGACTACGCGCGCGCTGCTGCTTCGTGATGGTAGCCAAGAGCCGATTGATGACCTTGAATATGACTACTTGGTGCACTTGGCGCATGACTTTGAACTGATCTACGAAGGCGAATCTCAAAAGCGCGAGGAGCGCCATATCGCTCAGACCCTCCAGATCGGCATGAGAAATTCCCTGGGGGATGTTCCGGGTATCGCAACCGATTCGGTGTACCTGTCTGCCACGAATTCGGCGTTGGTCGGCGGCGATTTCTATACGCTCATTCGTCTTCCCGACGACTGCGCCGTCATGATTCTGGGTGATGTGTCTGGCAAAGGCATTGAGGCCGCATCGATGTCCGCGCTCGTCAAGACGGCCCTGACGGCATATGCCTGGGAGGGCGCTGGACCGGCCCGCATGGCACGCTCCCTTAACAGCATGCTCATGGGCTTTTCGAGGGTCGAGACGTTCGTGACAGCCTTTATCGCCAAGATTGACCTTAAAGCCGGACGCGCAACGTATTGTTCGGCGGGCCATCCTCCGACCATGGTCATCAGGCCAGAGTCGATGCCGCTGGGTGGCGGCGAGTCCCGTGGGGGAGAGGTCGAGCTGCTTGGATGCCAATCGGGCGTAATCGGTGCCTTTGAGAGCATGGTGTACGAGACAGGCGTGTTTACGTTCGCCCCCGGCGACATGCTCTTCATGTATACGGATGGAACGATTGAGGCCCGCGACCGCACCGGAGCGTTCTTTGGCGAGCAGCGCTTGCGCGACCTTCTGCTTTCTGTTTCGGGGGAGGGCGTGTCGGGCATTTGCGGCAAGGTCTTGGGCGAGCTTGACCGATTTACCGAATCGGCGCTGGACGATGACATTGCATTGGTGTCCCTTGAGTTTTTACGGGGTCGTTCATAGACGACGCTGGGCGGGCTGAATCCGTACGGTTGGGGAAACGAATGCATCGAGTGGGCTTTTTTGGGGAACCATGGTCGTATGAATGAGTGGAATGACATAGCGGTTTTGACGCCACCAGGCGATATCGACATCGCCACGGTGCCTGCGCTGCGTCGGCGGTTGGATGCTTTGATTGGCCGCGGCGTGCGTCGTGTCGTCATCAACTGTCAGGCTGTTAGCTTTATCGATTCGACGGGCTTGGCATTCCTGCTTACGCGCGCTCGTGAGCTCATGAGGCGAGAAGGCCTGCTTTCGCTCGTCAATGCATCAGGTGAAGTTGTTCGCTTTTTGGAGATTGCTCGTCTTGTCGATATCCTTCATGTCGCGGGGCCGGCACGGGAGTCTATTCCCGCTATTCCGGTGGGGGAGCTGCCTCGCTGGAGTAAGAGCGTCGAGGTCCGTCAGGGTATCGAGAATCTTCCATACTACCGACATCGCATCGCCGAACTCCTTGAATCGCTTCCGTTGCGCCGTGACGAGCGCTACGATGTCGCATTGGCGTCGGGGGAGGCGCTGGGTAATGCCTATGACCATGCGGGCGGCATCGGGTGCGTCCTGACGGTTCAAGCCTATGGCGATCGCGTTGTGGTTGAGGTGCTTGATCGAGGTGCCGGCTATTCTATCGATGAAACGAGCGAGCCGGTTGCATCTGAGGAACGCGGCCGTGGTATCAAGCTTATGCGTATGCTCGTCGATAACGTGGAGGTTGCTCGTCGTACGGACGGCGCCGGCACGCGCGTGCAGATGGTGAAGCTGTTTAGCGGAGCGCTGGAATCGTGTGCCTAGCCAATCGCTTTAGCGCGTTTGGCTACTAAGAACATGCGGCAGACAAGTTTTTTGAAAAAAGTACTTGCGTCTTTTGGACAACTCGCGTAAATTAATAACCCGCAAGCGGACATGGCTCAGTTGGTAGAGCACAACCTTGCCAAGGTTGGGGTCGCGGGTTCGAGCCCCGTTGTCCGCTCCATTGCATTTCCGGACCGTTTAGGCGGTCCTTTTTCGGCGAAGTGGCCAAGTGGTAAGGCAGAGGCCTGCAAAGCCTTTACCCCCGGTTCGAATCCGGGCTTCGCCTCCAGGCAACATCCGGGCGCTCCGGCGCCCGTTTTGTTTTACATATGCGGACATGGCTCAGTTGGTAGAGCACAACCTTGCCAAGGTTGGGGTCGCGGGTTCGAGCCCCGTTGTCCGCTCCAAACGCAGCAGCCCGACTACTACGGTAGCCGGGCTTTTTCGTACCCATCGCATGGGCTCGAACCCGAGAGGGAGCGAGCGTTTTGGGTCGTGGCTGTGGCGTTGTTTGCCGCGAATGTCCGCTTTGGGCGTATCATCGTGGGCATCTCGCATAACCTCGTTGCAAGGGAGGTGCGCCCCATGGCTACAGAAAAGTCTTCTTCGCGCTCATGGATGTCCGACGCCGCGATCTATCAGATCTATCCACGCTCGTTTAAGGATTCGACTGGTTCGGGTCTGGGCGATATTGCGGGCATTACCCAGCAGATGGACTATCTTGAGCGGCTGGGTATCGAGGCCATCTGGCTGAGCCCGTTTTACCCATCGCCTCTTGTCGATGGTGGCTATGATGTGGCGGACTACTGTGATGTCGACCCACGTCTCGGCTCGCTTGACGACTTCGATGACATGATCGCTGCGGCTCACGCGCGCGGCATCAAGGTCATCGTCGACATCGTGCCTAACCATTCATCCAACCAGCACCCCTGGTTCAAAGCCGCTCTTGCCGCCGACCCCGGATCGTCCGAGCGCGCCCATTATATCTTTCGCGATGGTCGCGGCGAACATGGCGAGCTGCCTCCCACCAATTGGAATGCCAACTTTGGCGGCCCCGCATGGACGCGTGTTGCGGACGGTCAGTGGTATCTGCACATGTTTACGCCCGAGCAGCCGGACTTTGACTGGTCATGCCCCGAGGTTCACACGTTCTTTTGCGACGTCCTGACATTTTGGAGCGATCGAGGCGTCGATGGCTTTCGCATTGATGTGGCGCACGGTCTTGCCAAGGATCTCGACCGCGATGACCTCGACCGGTGGCATCTCGCCGAGGGCGATGACATGGTTGACGACGGCACTCATCCGCTGTGGGACCGCAACGAGGTCCACGAGATCTATCGCGAGTGGCGCCGCGTGTTCGACCGCTATAATCCGCCGCGCAGCGCCGTTGCCGAGGCGTGGGTGCTGCCCGAGCGCCAGTATCTCTACGCGCGTCCCAACGAGCTTGGCCAGACATTCAACTTTGAGTTCGCCAAGGCCATTTGGACCTATGATGACATGCACGCTGCAATCGAGGAGGGCTTGAAGGCGGCCATCGAATCCGATTCCGCCTCGACCTGGGTACTCTCCAACCATGACGTGCCGCGCGTGGCGACACGCTATGCCCTGCCGCAAATCAAGGCGACGCGCTACCATCAGATTGCGCTCGACTGGCTCTTACGCGACGGGTCGTCTTATGACGAGGACCGTGAACTCGGCGAGCGCCGCGCGCGGGCGGCCCTTTTGCTTGAGCTGGCGCTTCCGGGCTCGGCATACGTGTATCAGGGTGAGGAACTCGGCCTTTTTGAGGTGGCTGACATTCCGTGGGCTGCACTCGAAGATCCCACTGCGACCAATACGCACGGACCGAAGCGCGAGAAGGGGCGCGACGGCTGCCGTGTGCCCCTGCCGTGGGTGGCAGCGGACGATCCCGCACAGGGCGGATCGTTTGGGTTTTCACCGGCCGACGCCGATGCGGCGCCCCATCTGCCGCAGCCTGCATGGTTTTCCGATTACGCTGCCGATAGAGAAGAAGCGGACCCGACATCGATGCTTGCGCTCTATCGTGACGCCCTCTGGCTGCGGCGCAAGCTGCGCAGGTGCGCCAACGATCTTGCGTGGCTCGATCTTGACGGGCGCACCGGCCTTGCGGATGGTGCCGAGGGCGCTGAGGGCGGCGTCATCGCCTATCGCCGCGACAACGGATGGGCGTGTGTGACGAACTTCGGTGCAGCACCCGTGGAGCTGCCGGCGGGCAGGGTCCTGCTCACCTCATCACCGCTTGCAGACGGCAGGCTCGCGCAGGACAGCTCTGCCTGGATCATGCTCGGTGAGATGTAAAGACCTCTTGCGGCGAGTTTGAGTTTGCCTGCACCCTCCGTGGCGGCTGATGTCTTCGCGAGGTTCACGAGGGCGTCGCAAAACTTTTCAAAAAAAGTTCTTGCATAGGATGCGGGCATCACGTAAGATTAATCCTCGTAAGCGGACATGGCTCAGTTGGTAGAGCACAACCTTGCCAAGGTTGGGGTCGCGGGTTCGAGCCCCGTTGTCCGCTCCATTTGGGCGTTTAGCTCAGGGGGAGAGCGCTTCCCTGACACGGAAGAGGTCAGAAGTTCAAATCTTCTAACGCCCACCAAATGTTCGCAGCTCAGAGACTATGTCTCTGGGCTGTTTTGTTTTGGTCGCCAAATGTGGCACCAGATATTGAACTCAAGATCCGCGTGCGATGATCTTCGCATCCCGTAGGGGCACTGGCTGATTGCATACGTCCTGACCGAGCGTGACCGCAACATGTTGGTCAAGCGCAATCTTTTGGATTATTTTGGCGTGAGCGGCTTGGTTTTGGTAGGATTTGTCAGCGGCTTGACTAAGGGCGTTTTATAACTGCCATGCAGGTAGCCGTGTTGGTAACGTTTTACCGACTTGTCAAATATCCCTCATTTATAATGCGTCTGCAAAATGACCAATTGCTTTGACCTGCTGAAACACTATATGTTGTGTTTGAACTAAAAAAAGAATACAGGATATAGATGCGTCTTTGTCGTATGATAGATGGCGGACAGAGAACGAAGACCTTATTCGTCCCATTTGGACACGCCTTTGAGCCGCCTGATCGGCCGCGAGGATTGTCCGCATGAGGACTTATGGTTTATCGAGAACACAGATTGCGCGACGGCGCCGCAAGACAGGGGCAAGCCCTGCCGGGTATCGTTTGGCTCTGAAGCGCAATGAGGCTACGACGCGAAAGAGGCAAGAGGATGAAGATCATCAAGCGCAGCGGCACCGAGGTTGTCTTTGACATCGATAAGATCGTCAATGCCATCCGCGCCGCAAACTTGGAGGTCGAGGAGAGCTCTCGTCTTACCGACCGCCAGGTGGTTTACGCGGCACAAAACGTCGCCGAGGCATGCGAGAACGCGGGCCACACCGTGTCGGTCGAGGAGATTCAGGATCTGGTCGAGGACGAGATCATGCGTCTCGACTGCTACGAGGTCGCTCGCCATTACATCATCTATCGCTATGTTCAGAGCCTGAAGCGCCAGAAGAACACGACCGACGACAAGATTCTGTCGCTGATCGAGTGCAACAACGAAGAGGTCAAGCAGGAGAACTCCAACAAGAATCCGACCGTCAATTCCGTTCAGCGTGACTACATGGCCGGCGAGATCTCCAAGGACCTGACTCAGCGTGTGCTGCTGCCCCAAGAGATCGTGGATGCCCATAATGAGGGCCTGATCCATTTCCACGATTCGGATTACTTTGCCCAGCACATGCACAACTGCGACCTGGTGAACCTGGAGGACATGCTCCAGAACGGCACTGTTATCTCGGGTACGCTGATTGAGAAGCCGCACAGCTTCTCGACCGCCTGCAACATCGCGACGCAGATCATCGCTCAGGTTGCTTCCTCCCAGTACGGCGGCCAGTCGATTTCGCTGACCCATCTTGCCCCGTTCGTCGAGGTGAGCCGTCAAAAGATTCGCGGCGAGGTCGCCCGCGAGCTCGAGGAGCTCGGCGTTTCCGCATCTCCCGAAAAGGTCCGCGAGGTCGTTGAGGACCGTCTGCGTGACGAGATTCGTCGCGGCGTCCAGACGATCCAGTATCAGGTCGTGACGCTTATGACCACGAACGGCCAGGCGCCGTTCGTGACGGTCTTTATGTATCTTAACGAGGCCCGTACGCCTCAGGAGAAGCACGACCTTGCCATGATCGTGGAGGAGACGCTTCGCCAGCGCTACGAGGGCGTTAAGAACGAGGCCGGCGTGTGGATTACCCCGGCATTCCCCAAGCTCATCTATGTACTCGAGGACGATAACGTTCACGAGAATTCCCCGTACTTCTACCTGACCCAGCTGGCCGCTAAGTGCACCGCCAAGCGCATGGTGCCCGACTATATCTCTGAGAAGAAGATGCGCGAGCTCAAGCTGTCGAAGGGCGAGACCGCGGGCAACGGCGACTGCTATACCTGCATGGGTTGCCGCAGCTTCCTGACGCCCGATCGCTCCGGTAACGGATTTAACAACGTGGCCAACGCGCTGAACTATGACCCGAACAAGCCCAAGTACTACGGTCGCTTTAACCAGGGCGTTGTGACCATCAACCTGCCCGATGTCGCGCTGAGCTCGCATCAGGACATGGACAAGTTCTGGAAGATCTTCGACGAGCGCCTTGAGCTATGCCACCGCGCCCTGCTGTGCCGTCATGAGCGTCTGATGGGTACGCTTTCGGATGCCGCACCGATTCTTTGGCAGTACGGTGCCCTCGCCCGCCTGAAGAAGGGCGAGACGATCGACAAGCTGCTCGTGGGCGGTTACTCCACCATTAGTCTGGGTTATGCCGGCCTGTACGAGTGCGTCAAGTACATGACGGGCCACAGCCACACCGAGAAGGAGGGCACGCCCTTTGCCATGGCCGTCATGCAGCGCATGAACGACAAGTGCGCGGAGTGGAAGGCCGAAAGCGATATTGACTTCTCGCTGTACGGTACCCCGCTTGAGTCGACGACCTACAAGTTCGCCAAGTGCCTGCAGCGCCGTTTTGGTATTATCCCGGGCGTGACGGACAAGGGCTACATTACCAACAGCTATCACGTCCATGTGTCTGAGGAGATCGACGCATTCGACAAGCTCAAGTTCGAGGGTATGTTCCAGCAACTTTCGCCGGGCGGTGCCATCTCCTATGTCGAGGTTCCCAACATGCAGGACAACCTCAAGGCTGTCATCCGCGTGATGCAGTACATCTACGACAACATCATGTACGCCGAGCTCAACACCAAGAGCGATTATTGCCAGGTGTGCGGTTACGACGGCGAGATCAAGATTGTCGAGGATGACGGCAAGCTGGTGTGGGAGTGCCCCAATTGCGGCAACCGTGACCAGGAGAAGATGAATGTCGCCCGTCGCACGTGCGGTTACATCGGTACCCAGTTCTGGAACCAGGGTCGAACCGAGGAGATCCGCGACCGCGTGCTGCATCTCTAATACCGCTCCGGGGCTGAACCGAGAGGGCCGCTTGGGCATTTGCTCGCTATTTCGGACAGTCCTGCGCAAGACGAAGGCCACATTAAGTGGCCTTCTTTGCGTGCGGAACTCATATCGAGCAAATGCCCAAGCGGCCCTCTCGGTTCAGCCAAGTTGACGTAGCTGAGATGCAGCGCGCGGCCTGCTCGCTCCTCGAAGTTCTTAGCGGAAATAATTCGAGCTGCAGCTGCGATTTACTTGCGATAGCGGTTGAGCTGCAACAAAGTTTTTATTGGACCTCGAACCCTATACTCGATGTTCGCTTCGTTCATTGAGTTACCCTTTGCATGAGGCCGGGACATATCGTCCCGCCCGCAGTTTCGCAGGCCGCAGGCCGAGAATGTTTGAGGACGGGATGATATGTCCCGGCCTCCCGGGAGAGTTACCTATGAACTACGCGAACATTAAGTATTTCGACATTGCTGATGGGGAAGGCGTTCGTACTTCTCTGTTTGTGAGTGGGTGCCGTCGTGGGTGCAAGAACTGCTTTAACTCTGTCGCGTGGGACTTTGCTGCGGGCGAGCCGTTCGATCGTGCCGTCGAGGACAAGATTATCGAGAGTCTCGACCATCCCTTTATCGATGGCCTGACGATTCTGGGCGGCGAGCCTATGGAGCCCGAGAATCAGGCGGGACTTGTTGACTTTATCGAACGCGTGCGTGCGGCCTATCCCGAGGGGTCGGGCAAGACCATTTGGTGCTTTACCGGCGACGTGCTCGAGGAGCTTATGCCGGGTGGCCGTCATCATACCGAGGTGACGGACCGTATCCTGGCCTGCCTCGACACGTTGGTGGACGGCCCGTTCGTTCAGGATCTGTACGATATCTCGTTGCGCTTTAGGGGCTCGAGCAATCAACGCGTGATTGACATGAACGCCACGCGTGCCCGTGCCGAGCGTGAGAACGTTGCGCTTTGCGACGCCGTGGAGCTTTGGCGGGACGATCCGGTCTATTCGACCCATACTATGTAGCTTGTGGCCGATGCCGGAGGGCGTGGTACCATAGCGCGAACGCAAAATCGGAAAAGTGAGGCCCAGATGGTCGATCAGGAAAAAGTCGAGGCCGCCATTAAGCTGTTGCTTGAGGGCATAGGCGAGGACCCAACTCGTGAGGGCCTGCTGGAGACCCCGGCGCGCGTTGCCCGTATGTATGGTGAGATCGCTGGCGGTATGGACCAGAGTGCCGAGGAGCACCTGTCCAAAACCTTTGCCGTCGCTTCGAACGACTTGGTTATTGAGCGCGACATCACGTTTTACTCGCTGTGCGAGCATCATCTGCTGCCGTTTTACGGCAAGGCTGCCATTGGCTATATCCCCAACGGCCGTGTCGCAGGGCTTTCTAAGCTTGCCCGCACGGTAGAGGTCTACGCCCGTCGTCTGCAGCTGCAGGAGCAGTTGTGCGCACAAGTTGCCGATGCCCTCATGGAGTATCTCGCTCCCCAGGGAGCGATTGTGCTCATGGAAGCTGAGCATATGTGCATGACCATGCGCGGCGTGCAAAAGCCTGGCACCAAGACCGTGACGCTCGCTCGTCGCGGCGTCTTTGAGGCCGATCCGGCGCTCGAGGAGCGATTCTTTAGGATGCTGGGACGCTAACTATGAGAGTCGTCAACGACTTTGCATCGAAGACCGATGAGGGAACGCCTCGTCGCGGCTTTATGGCTTCGGGCCTGACTCCCTTTGGTGCCATGCCTCGCATTGATTACATCTGTGCCAACGGACTGTTCCGGCGGCATCTGGGCAACATTGCACAGTTGGAATCGGGGCGCATCTTCTGCCGCCACGGTATTGACCACCTGCTGGATGTCGCTCGCATTATGTGGATCAAGAATCTCGAGGAACAGCTCGAATTTGACCGCGAGGTCATCTACGCCACGGCACTTCTTCACGATATCGGCAAAGATGAACAGTATGAATCGGGTATATCCCATGATGTTGCAAGCGAACGCGTCGCTGATGCGATTCTCGGCGGTATGCCCGATGACGTAGCGTTTGAGCCGGCCGATGCCGCAGCCATTAAGACGGCCATTCTGGGCCATCGAAAGCTGCGCGTGAACAGCCAGCCGCTCGAGCGTCTGCTCTATGCAGCCGACAAAGCGTCGCGCGCCTGCTTTGCATGCCCCGCGCGCAATGCTTGCAACTGGAGCGATGATAAAAAGAACCTGTCGATTCGCGTGTAGTTAGTTTACGCGGTCGGGGTTCTAAACGAAGGAGACGATCGCGATGAGTAACAAGAAACTGCCCGAGAATGCAACCAAGACTGAAGGTGCCGAGCTCGCCCGCCGTGGAAGGGGCGAAATATCCACCGCAACGGCGGTGCCCCACGTGAGCTATGACGACCTGCGCCATGCCGACCGCATTACTATCGACGGTCTCGAGGTCTTTGCCAACCACGGTGTGTATCCCGAAGAGAACGCCCTTGGCCAGAAGTTCATCGTGTCCCTGGTGCTCTATGCCGACCTGCGTGCAGCGGGGGAGCACGATAACCTGGACGCTTCGATTGACTACGGCTCGGTGTGCCACGATGTCGATGGTTATCTGCGCGAGCATACGTTTAAACTCATCGAGGCGGCAGCCGAGGGTGTGGCCCAGATGCTGCTGCGTCGTTACCCCTTGCTGCTTGGTGTGCGCATAAAGCTCGATAAGCCGTGGGCGCCCGTCGGTCTTCCCCTGGCAAGCTGCGGCGTCGAGATCGAGCGCGTGCGCTAGTCGACGCTAGAGCTTATTGAGGGGTGGCTGCTTGAGCCGCTGCGACAGAGCTTTATTGTTGGGGCAGTACGTGTCGAGCAGGGCGTGAAACCGCTGATTGTGGCTTGGCTCGAGCAGATGGACGAGCTCGTGGGCGACAACCATGTCGAGACACTCGATGGGATAGGCGGCAAGTTCGCGTGCGATGCGAATGGCGCCGGTTTTGGGTGTGCATGAGCCCCAGCGCGTTTTCATGCTGCGCACGGAGACGCGGGCCACGGTGACGCCCATTGCGATTTCGTACGCATGCGCGATGTCGCGTAGCGCTGCGGTGACCTCGGATGCATAGAGTTGGTCGATGCGGGTCTGGAGTTCTTTGGGCGTTAGGCCGTCGAGGGCTGTGCGCTGCTTTGCCTGCGCGCGCCCACTTGGTTCGTCGGCACCTATAAAACTTGCGAAGGTGGCCTGCTTGGGCCGCGGTGCGGGTGACTTAAAGTTGTGATCGAGCGCATCTTGTACCGTGATGGGCTTGCCCCAAAGTGCAATGATGGACGAGGGACTGAGTGACTCTCGCGCCGTCGCCTGACTTTGCTCACGCTGGGCAAGTCGGCTGATAGTCCAGGCGCTGTTGCGCTTCACAAACGCTTCGATACGCTCGCGGCTGGCGCCGAGCGGCGCGCTGGCGTGGACCTCACCGCTCGATGTGACGCGTAGGTTGAAGTTCTTGACGCACTTTTTGGTAACGACGACGGGGATGGGCGTCCCATCCGGTCGGGGTACGGAAATCGTAAACTGCTGCGTCAAAAGCGGTCCTTCAGATTGGGGACGGGCCGGCATGTCGACCGTTCGGCATGCCGGCCCGCTCAAGGGATGTGAAATTAATAACGCTCAAAGAAGGCAAGCGCGTTGTCGCTGCAGAGCTTCTGCATCACGGTCTTGCCAAAGTGCTTGGAGAGCATGTTCTGGAACTCGGGCATCTTGCTGGCATCGGAGAGGAAGGCGGGCACCGTGGCACCGTCCCAGTCGCCGCCGAGTGCGATGACGTCCTCGCCGCCCAGGTCGAGCCAGTGCTCGATATGTGCCGCCAGCTGGTCGAAGGTGACGTCTGCGGCGGTCTTGTCGGTTGCGTCGTTGGATAGGAACTCGCTGCAGTAGTTGAGGCCGACGATACCGCCCATGTCGCGAATAGTGCGGAACTGGTCGTCGGTGAGATTGCGCTTGACGCCACAAACCGCACGGGAGTTGGAGTGGCTGGCGACGAAGGGACGCGTGGCACGGGCGGCGACCTCGTCAAAGCACTCATCGTTGAGGTGGGAGACGTCGAGTACCATGCCGGCGTGCTCCATCTGCGTAAGTGCCTCGATGCCGGCGGCGGTGAGGCCGGCGTGGGTATCGTGTCCACTCGCGAGCGGTCCCTGCGCATTCCAGCTGAGCGATGACATGAGTACGCCCAAGCTCTTGAGCACCTCGATCAGCGCGGGGTCCTCGGCAAAGAACGTGGCGTTTTCGATGGTGTGGATGCAAGCGACCTTGCCGTCCTTGAGCGCGGGGCGAATGTCTGTGGCGCTGCGCACGTTGACCATGCGGTCGTGGTTGAGCATTGCCTGGCCGCTCATATGCGCCATGATTTGCGCCTGGAAGCGCGCGGCGTGGGCGGTGGGAATCTCGTCGGGGACAAACGTGGCGAAGCACTGTGCCCATGGCGTGTTGCCGATCTTTGCGAGCGAGATGGCGCAGGCGTTGCCCTCGATGAGGTCGAAATCTTGCGGATGCGTTTCGTCGCCGGGGAAATAACCGTCGGTGCCGGCGGTAAAGCGCAGGTCGAGATCGAGCGTGGCCCAGCCGATGCGGTCGGCGGTGTCGCAATGTAGGTCAAATACGGGATATGCCATGGTTCCTCCGGATGCAGCGTTTCTTTGCAAACTGTCCTTGAATTGTATGACTAGGGTATAGTTAGCGCCATATGTTCACGGCGGCCCGCGTTGTGCGCCGCCCTTATCACGGAGGTTACCATGTCCAACCAGGGCAAGAAGGTCAAGACCCATTATCGCGGCACGCTCGACGACGGCACGCAGTTCGATAGCTCCTACGATCGCGGCGAGCCGCTGGAGTTCACCTGCGGCGCCGGTCAGATGATCAAGGGCTTCGACGCCGCTGTTGTCGACATGCAGGTGGGCGAGAAGAAGACCGTGCACATTCCTGCTGCCGATGCCTACGGCGAGCACAATCCCGAGATGGTTATTACCTTCCCGGCCGAGCAGGTTCCCAACATCGAGCAGATCGAGAAGGGCATGAAGCTCTTCCTGTCCACGCCGAGCGGTATGCCCGTTCCCGCCGTGGTCATCGACGTAACGCCCGAGGCCGTGACGCTCGATGCCAACCACGAGCTTGCCGGCAAGGACCTCAACTTTGATATCGAGCTCGTCGAGGTCGAGGGTTAGAGCATGCCTGAGCGCTTGGTTTCGACGACATGCTTGGGAAATCTCAACGATCCGTCCTATGAACTTCTGCTTCGCCGGAAGCTGGGCGGCGTCTTTGAAGTTGACGAGCTACTGCTCGATTGGGACCAGGCTGATGTATGCACGTTTGTGGGCGTGACGGAGCTGGGGCGCACGGTCGATGTTCGGCTGGATACTGCCGACGGCGGTCGTTTTGTCGACGGCGACGTGCTCGCCATTGACCGTTCGGGCGTGGTGCCCGTGGCGGTTGTCGTGCGCCTGCGCAGCGCCGAGGTTTATTTGGTCGAAGTTGACCGCATGGACCCGATTGCGCTCGCGCATGCGTGCTGGGAGATCGGCAATATGCATGCGCCGCTTTTTCGAGGCGATTCGGACGAGCATACCGTGCGCATGTATACGCCGGTGCAGCCTGTTTTGGGCCGCATGCTCCGGGGCGTCGAGGGCGTTCGGCTCTCGACGGTTACCCGTGAACTCGATTCGGACCGGCGCTTTGCGTCGAGTGCGGCGGATGCCGTTGTGAGTATGGCTCCAGACTTTACGATCGTAAAGAAGGCGCGCGGTTAACGTGCGTATAAGTAAGACGGACTTTGAGAGGCAACTATTCAAAGTCCGTCTTTCTGTTGATGAGATGCTGTGGGGGAAAGCATATGGGTCTTGAAGGAATCAAGCTGATTGCATGCGATTTGGACGGCACGTTGCTGCATCCGGGGGAGCGCGAGCCGCGTTCCGAGGCCTTTGAACTCATCGATGAACTGCATCGTCGCGGTATCGTGTTTATGCCGGCGAGCGGCCGTCAATATGCGAGCTTGCGCTACCTGTTTGCCCCGGTGGCCGATGAGCTCGCCTATGTATGCGAAAACGGAGCCCTGGTGATGAGCGGGGGGCGTGCCGCTGTCAAGCGTTCCATGGAGCGTAGCCTTGCTATGGATATCGCGAATGCCGTGGTTGCGTATCCCCATGCCGACGTGACCCTTTCATGTGAGGGACACCTCTACACCATGAGCGGCAACGATGCGTTCGTCGACCATTTGCGCTATGAGGTCCACTGCGATGTGGCGGTGGTCGACCGCCCCGAGGATATCGAAGAGGACGTCATTAAGATTGCCTTCCAGACGCCCGAGGTGAATCAGCCGGCGGCCCTGGAGTATTTCGAGCGCCTCTTTAGCGACCGTGTTGCCGTGATGACGTCGGGAACCGAATGGACGGACTTTATCGGTTTTGGTTCGGGCAAGGGCTCCGCGCTTGCCGATTACGGTCGCGCCCTGGGTATTTCGCCCGATGAGATGATGGCGTTTGGCGATAACGAAAACGACCGCGACATGCTCAACGTCGTGGGCCATCCCTATCTGATGGAGAGCTGCAACCCCTCTATGCGTGGCATTAACGACCGCGTCCGCTACGTGCGCACGGTCGAAGAGGAATTGCATCGCCTGCTCGCTGAGTAGATATTTGGGACATGCCTAGAAATCTATTTTTTGCTGCAAAGCGCGGAAAGGTGGATTTTAAGGCATGTCCCGAACATCTACCGGCAGTCGGGGCAGAGACCCTCGAAGATGGTGTAGTGCGACGTGACGTGCCAGCCGATTTGCTCGGACGCCTTGGCGTCGAGCTGGGCATCGAAGGGGAGCGGTACGTCGATGACGCGGCTGCACGAGGTGCAGATGATATGCGCATGCGGCTCGATCGTGCGATCGAAGCGGCTGCCGCCCGGCGTCTTGATGGAGAGGATTTCGCCTGCGTCGGCCAAGAGATTGAGATTGCGGTAGACCGTACCGCGGCTGATTTTGTCATCCTGCGCGCGCACGACGTTGTAGATTTCGTCGGCGGTGGGATGGTTATAGCTTTGGCGCACGGCGTCAAGAACTAGCTTTCGCTGCCTGGTATTCCTTCTTTGCACCGCCATGCGCCTCGCCTCTTTTCTATTAACGGTCGTAGGTAAATGATACCGTATTTAGCACACAATACTAATAATGAGGACTGAAACCGTCTTCATTGGCAAGTGGGGCTCGGGCCTGGGCGTCTACGAGGCGAAAACGCGTTCCCATGCGCTCGTAGGAGGCATGAAGCGCCTCGAGATGAGATAGGACGTTTGCCGGAGCTCCCTGTATCTCCATCTCGACTGAGCCGTCTTCCATGTTACGCACCCAGCCGGTGAGTGCGCGTGCCTGTGCGAGGTTGGTGTTGGTAAAGCGAAAACCAACGCCTTGGACTTGCCCCGCCCAGCGCAGGAAATAGCGCAGGGGAGTGTCTTGAGTGGCCTCGTCGCTTGCGAGTACGGTAAGCCTGCGGCGCAGCTCGAGCTCGACGTTTGATGGTTTTTGAGGCTCTCGACTGCCGCCGGTGACGCTGGAGAAGAACGTATCGAAGAGGCCCATCGCTATGCCTGCTTGCCTGCGTCGGCCGGGAAGGTTATGCCGGCCTGCTGGCGCACGGCATCCATGATGCGCAGTGAGACGAGCGTGACATCGCGGTAGTGGCCAAGCTCGTGACGTCCTGCCGGGGTCTCCCAAATCTCTTCCTTAACGTTATCGATGCCGTCGATGGCGGTGATAAAGTCTGTGAGTTCGTATTCCATAGTGTTGCTCGATTTGGGCAGGTCGAGCACGCGGCCGTTGTCGCCCTGTTCGCGCGGTGCCTCGGTCGCCGAGCCGCGTACGACATCGCCGCGATAGTCGATGCGGACGTTGCGGGGCGTGGACAGATGGTCGATCTGGATAGTGCCACGCTCGCCTTCGATCTGCGAGGGCAGCAGGTCATTCGTAATTTTGGAGTGCGCGAGCTCGACGGAGATGCGGCCTCCGCCGTAGCTGGCGAGGATGGAACCGCAGCCGTCGATGGGGCCGTGCGTGAGCTGTCGCGTGGTGGGGTCGAGCAGAGTAGTCATGCTCGTAAGGCCGGAGGGCATGCCGAAAATCTCGACCATGGGCTCGACGGCGTAGACGCCAATGTCCATGAGGGAACCCGATGCCATATTGCAGTCGAAGATATTGGTGGCGCGTCCCGCGAGAATCTCGTTGTAGCGCGAGGAATACTTGCCAAAGCGCAATGAGGCGCGGCGGATGGGGGCGATCTCGCCCAGGGCGTCCTCGATGGCGTGGAAGGCGGGATCGTGGAGGGGACGCATGGCCTCGAGAGCCACGACACCTGCTGCCTCGGCAGCGCGGAAGACTTCCAGCGCCTGCGCTTCGGTGGCGCAGAAGGGTTTCTCGACGATGACGTGCTTGCCACCGGCGATGCAGGCAAGGGCCTGCTCGTAGTGAAGTGCGTTAGGGCTGCCGATATAGACGGCGTCGACGTCGACGGCGGACGCAAGCTCGTCAAGTGCGGTGAAGTTACGTTCGCCGCCGTGTTCGGCGGTAAAGGCAGTACCGCGATTGGCGTCGCGCGAAAGCGTGCCCACAAACGCGGCTTGGTCGTTGGCGTTGACGACTTGGATAAAGTCGTCGGTGATCATGGATGTGCCGATGGTCGCGATGCGCAGCATACGTCCCCCTTGCGTTGTTTGGTCTACAGGATGAGTGTAGCGCGTGGGGATATAAAGCTGCGCGAAAACGCTATTACAGGTCGCTCTCGTTAAAGCCGGTGTCGATATCGAGGTTGCTGCCGTCGGCCGCCGTGGTGGCAAGCTCGTCGCAGCGCTCGTTGAGCTCATGGCCGGCGTGGCCCTTAACCCAGATGAACTCCACTTTGTGCTTGCTCTTTGCGGTGAGCAGGCGCTCCCACAAGTCGCGGTTCTTGACAGGCTGCTTGTTGGCGGTCTTCCAGCCGCGTTTTTTCCAGCCGTCGATCCAGTGTTTATTGAAAGCGTTGACGACGTACTGCGAATCGGAATGGACCTCGACCTCGCAGGGGCGGTTGAGCGCCTCGAGCGCCACGATGACCGCCATGAGCTCCATGCGGTTGTTGGTGGTCTTGGCGTAGCCGCGCGAAAGCTCGGAGGTGAAGGTCTTGCCGGCGGGGTTGGTGTATTTGAGCACGGCGCCGTAGCCGCCGCGTCCCGGATTTGATCGGGCCGAGCCGTCGGTATAGATGATGACCTTCACATGGTTCCTTTCGTTGGGTACGTTTCGTGTGAGTGACCATTGTAGCGCCATGTCCGCCGGGGGCTAGCAATCTACGATTTCTACCCCGTCTTCCGACAGTTAGTTGGCATGGATGATGCGGTTGAGCTCGTCGAGGTATTGCTGCAAGAGGGGAGAGGGCTTGCGCTCGTCGTGCATGATATAGCCTACGTGCATCGTTGGGGCGTCTGCTAACGGGATCGATGCCATACCCCATTGCATTTCATTGGAGAGGACACCGGTCGACAGGGTGTAACCGTTCGACGTGATAAGTAAGTTAGTAAGTGTTCCGCGGTCCGAGATTCGTATGTTGCGGTCGCAAGGGATATAGCTAAAAGGTTCCTCGGCGTAATAGAAGGAGTTTGAGGTTCCCTGCTCAAAGCTGTAGCGCGTATAGGGTGTGAGGTCGGCAAGGGACAGCTGCGGGCGGCGGGCAAGCGGGTGGCGCTCGCTAACGAAGACGTGGACCGTCGCGTCGAATAGGGGATGGAAGCTCGCACGCGCATCGGCAAAAGCCTTCTGCAGAACGCGGGCATTAAAGTCGTCCAGATACAGGATGCCGATGTCGCTGCGAAACGCGCGGACGTCATCGATGATCTGCGACGTGGTGGTCTCGCGCATGATGAACTCGAACTTGCTGTCGCGGCAGCGCTCGACCACGTTGACAAAGGCCTCGACCGAAAAGGCGTAGTGCTGGGCGGAAATGGCGAGGCGGGCTTGCGGGGTGCCGCCGTCCTCGTAGCGGGCCTCGAGCATATCGGCCTGCTCTACGACCTGGCGCGCATAGCCCAAAAGCTCGGTGCCGTCGTTGGTGAGCGTGACGCCGCGGCTGGAGCGCGTGAAGATCTCCAGGTGGAGTTCCTGCTCCAGGCTTTTGACGGCGTTTGAGATGTTGGACTGAGCGGTATAGAGGCGCTGAGCTGCGGCGTTGATTGAGCCGGACTCTGCCACGGCGATCAGAAAACGAAGCTGCTGGAGGGTCATCGGCGCCGTCCTTTCGAGCGTTATCTACAAAACCGATAACAGGTTAGCGCTTTTAAGTGATTGACCGAGCGAAACAATGCTCGTACTATTCAAAACACACAAAGGCGGTAGGTAATTAAACCGACCACGGAACCGGGATGCGAAAGGAGGCCCGCATATGAAATGCTTACCAAGACGAATGCCGGGCTCCTGTTTGCGCCCGTTGGCGTGATCAGGAGACAGCGACTTACTTCTCTCTAATTTGTTTACTTTTGTTCGATCAAGGAGATCATCATGAGCCAGTTCATCAACAACCCCGAGCACACCTTTGGTTTCGATACCCTGCAGCTTCACGTTGGCCAGGAGAGCGCCGATCCCGCATCCGACTCCCGCGCCGTGCCTATCTACCAGACCACGAGCTATGTGTTCCGCAACTCCCAGCACGCCGCCGACCGCTTTGGTCTTGCCGATGCTGGTAACATCTACGGCCGTCTGACCAACTCCACCCAGGGCGTCTTCGAGGACCGTATCGCCGCACTCGAGGGTGGCGTGGCAGGTCTCGCCGTCGCCTCCGGTGCTGCTGCCATCACCTATACCCTGCAGGCTCTTGCTCAGGCCGGTGACCATGTGGTTGCCCAGAAGACCATCTACGGTGGCTCCTACAACCTGCTGGAGCATACGCTCTCCCAGTTTGGCGTCGAGACCACGTTTGTCGACGCTCATAACCTGGACGAGGTCGAGGGCGCCATCAAGGACAACACCACGGTCATCTACCTCGAGACGCTCGGCAACCCCAATTCTGACATCCCCAATATCGACGCCATCTCCGAGATCGCCAAGAAGCACGGTTTACCGGTTGTCGTCGACAACACCTTCGGCACCCCGTATCTGTTCCGTCCGCTGGAGCATGGTGCCAACATCGTCGTCCACTCCGCAACCAAGTTCATCGGCGGCCACGGCACCTCGCTGGGCGGTGTGATCGTCGACGGCGGTAACTTCGATTGGAAGGCGAGCGGCAAGTATGAGCAGATCGCCGAGCCCAACCCCTCCTACCATGGCGTCTCGTTTGCCGAGGCTGCCGGTCCCGCCGCCTTCGCAACCTATGTCCGCGCCATCCTGCTGCGTGACGAGGGCGCCTGCATCAGCCCGTTCAACGCTTGGATCCTGCTCCAGGGCACCGAGACTCTGTCGCTGCGCGTTGACCGTCATGTCGAGAACACCAAGAAGGTCGTTGAGTTCCTGGCTGGTGATAGCCATGTCGCCAAGGTGAACCACCCGAGCCTGTCTGAGCACCCCGATCACGAGCTCTATCAGAAGTACTTCCCCAACGGCGGTGCCTCGATCTTTACCTTTGAGATTAAGGGTGGCCAGGAGGCAGCTTGGAAGTTCATCGACCATCTGCAGGTCTTCTCGCTGCTCGCCAACGTGGCCGACGTCAAGTCGCTCGTCGTGCACCCGGCTACCACTACGCACTCCCAGCTCTCTGCCGAGGAGCTCGCCGAGCAGAACATCACGCCCTCCACGATCCGTCTTTCCATCGGTACCGAGAACGCCGAGGATATCATTTGGGATCTGAAGCAGGCCTTCGCCGCGCTGGACGAGTAAGGCGACTTGTGCAAGGACCCCTTGCGACTCGATAGGTATAACTGCATAAAATGCCTGCTCAAGGCGCCTGTGCGAACAATGGTTGCACAGGCGCCTTTTTTGCATAGAGCGGGTGCAAAAACAGGGTTTTTGGCATGCTTTATGCAATCGAGATGTGGAAAACTCCTGTTAAGAGGATGTGAGTTTTACGCAATTGACGTGCGCCTTTTGAGTAAAACCGCAGGTCGCGATTTGCTCGGGGTACTATGCAGCGCGATCGAATCACACGCAGCTCAAACGCAGCAAAAACGCACTACGGAGGTTTCTAGCTACATGAGGATCGATTCACGAAAACCGAAAGCCGCCGCCCTTTCCGCCGCTCTGACCGTGGCACTTTTGGCGGGCGCCGGTGCAACCGATGCCCACGCGGCAACACTATCCGATACGGTTGGACCTACGCCGTCCGAGGCGACGCTGGTGCAGCCCGTTGACTATCGCGGCGATGGTTATGGTTCCATGCAGGAGTGGAACGCCTCGATGGAGGCCAAGCGCGATTCCCTTGAGATGCGCGCTCAGATCATTATGAATATGTATGGCGACTATGCTACCGATGACGAGCGTGCTGTGCTGCAGGGTTGCATCGACGGTGCGGGTAGCCTGTTGACGATGGGGGAGGTCGACGCCAAGTCGACCGAGCTCGATGAGCTGCGCGCTGCGCTTGAGGATGCCAAGCGCGAAGCGCTCGAGGCTGCCGCCGAGGCGGAGGCTGCCGAGGCCGCCCAGGCTTCGTACTACAACGCCGGTTACACTCCGTCTTACGCGTCTGCCGCGTCCTACGCGAACGGATCGGGCCTGACGCGCTCTGCGGGTGTCAATAACTACAACGGGCGCCGCGAGACCTATTACAGCAGCAACGTGCTTTATCACTATCGCACGGGCGAATGGACTCAGGATTCTGAGGGCTTCTGGCGCGATTCCGACGGCTATTACGTTGTTGCCGCGGGCGATATGGCCCAGGGCTCGACCTTTACGGGCTCCAAGGGTGATTGCAAGGTCTATGACTCCGGCTGCGCTGCCGGAACCACCGATTACTACACCGGTTGGTAATTTTTCTGCATCACGGATATTTGGCGGACGGGCGTCTTTACCGAGCTTTAGGGCAACGTAAGGACGTCCGTTCTATGTATGCGTTTGAGTTAACAGAGCCCTTACCGTGGCGGTACGCTGGGCGTATGGATGCGGGGCACACTGGTTCTTGAGAAATAAGGTCTTTCTCTTGGAGGAAGTGGTCTTGTGAATGCTCGAGATATTGCCGTTGCCGCCGTCGCGTTGATGCTTGGCTGCCTTGGTCCCACGGCCGCGCTCGTCGCGGACATGCAGGGGACATGCGGGGCTGCTCCTATCGTGGTCGGCGCGCTGATCGCGGCCACGCTGCTGGGAAGCGCAGGCGTGGTTCTTTGCCGCGACGATGAGGACGAGGTGCCGGGGTCGCAACGCTAACTGTTGTGAGATCGGCCGCCGGTCATAGACGAAGATGAAGGCCGCCGCAGGGGAAAGGTTCCCTTGCGGCGGTTTTGCTGTTAAGGCTGTTGAATGCGGCGCGTCGGCGCTACCAGCTTTTCTCGATATCGCGGATGCGCCGATAGAGCCACTCGTTTTGCGGTGCCTGGATATCGTGTTTGGCTGCGAGGCGGCAGATGGTGCCCGCGAACTCATCAACCTCGGTTTTGCGCCTTGCGATGCGGTCTTGAGCCATCGAGGGCATACCGGCGGGGTCGATTCCCTCGATGAGGTGCACCATTTGCGTCAGGTCTGCCTCGGTCAGTTCAACGCCCTCGGCGTTGGCGACCGCAAGCGTTTCGCGCATGGCGGAAACAAAGCAGCGACGCTGCTCGGAGCCCGGCTCCGTGGCGCTTCCGTAGGTCCCGCCGTAGGCCATGCAGGTCTGGTTGATGCCGTCGTTGAGCATGAGTTTGGCCCACATGCGGTGGGCGATGTCGTCCTCGACGGTATGGGCGATGCCGCAGCGCGTATAGAGCTCGTCGATTGCGGTGATGGTTGCGGGGTTCGTGCCGGCCGCCGCGCCAAAGCGGATTTCGCCCGCATTGGTAAAGGTGAGCGCGCCGTTGAGAAACACGGCGTCCATGCCCTGGCAGATACCAAGAACGGTATGCTCCCAGCCAAAGCGTTCGGCAATCTTTTGCTCGCTCGTAATGCCGTTGCACAGCGAGGCGATGAGCGTGTTGGGTCCCACGACGCGCTCCATAGTCTTGAGTGCTTGGTCGAGACCGGTGGTCTTGACTGTCAGGATGACCAGATCGGCGGGCGTCGCCTCGCTGGCACGGACGGACGTGAGATCGCAGGGCTTGCCGTTGACGGTGAGCGCGTCGTTCGCGTGACGCTCAAAACGGGTGTCATCCATAACGTATTCGACGGCGTCATTGCCGAGGGCCTTGGCAATCATGCTGCCGTAGAGCAGGCCGACGCCGCCCTTGCCGATAAAGGCGACCTTGTTGATCTGCATGTGAATCATCTCCCCATGTAAAAGGCGCCCGCGTAAGGGGCGCCTGATGGATTGTATGCTGCCAGGGTGATTGGTGGGTGCGCGGGGCGGCTGTTATGAAAAAGAAACTATTGCGCTGTGCGCTTATGCCGCGGGGCAGACCGCAAAGACGCGGGCGGGGTATCCGACGCCATCGCGGACCTTGGGGAAGGTGCAGAAGATGACGGCGCCTGTGGCGGGAAGCTCGTCCAGATGGTCCATGACTTCGATCTGATGGCGGTCGACCGAGAGGATGTATTGCTCGCCGGGGTAGGGGTAGGCGTCCTCGCACGTGGTGATGCCCGGCTCCTTTCATCGGGCTTTTTGCTGATGTTAAAGCGGTGCCGTGACGGCTCGATTTCTGCTGCGTTACGATACGTTCTCAATTGCGATTCCGATGTGTTTCGATGACGTGACGGGTTTGTTTCGCCTTGTCAGGGCTTCGATGGGAGGGGAGGGGCCGTGCAATACCGCGTTGACCCTAAAAGTGGTAACCGAATATCCGCTCTGGGTCTGGGCTGCATGAGGTTTCCCGGTGCGCCGGGACGTCCGGATGCGAAGACAGCCGATGCCATCATTTCCCGTGCGGTGGAGCAGGGGATTAACTACCTGGACACGGCCTATCTCTATCCCGGCAACGAGGCGTGCGTGGGTGCGTCGCTTGAGCGCCTGGGCTTGCGCGACCAGGTTTTGCTCGCAACCAAGCTGCCGCATGCTTCGTGCAAATGCGCGGAGGATTTCGACCGGTTCTTCGACGAGCAACTGCGCCGCCTACGGACTGACCATATCGACTATTACCTCATGCACAACATTACCTCGCCCGCCCAGTGGGAACGTGTGGTGGCGTTGGGCATCGAGGACTGGATCGCGCAGCAAAAGGCTGCAGGGCGTATTCGTCAGATAGGCTTTTCGTACCACGGCAGCGCGGCGGACTTCCTTACGATGCTCGATGCGTATGAGTGGGACTTTTGCCAGATCCAGTACAACTACGCTGGAGAACGATATCAGGCGGGAACGGCGGGGCTCATGGCCGCCGCCGAGCGAGGTCTCGCGGTGTTTGTGATGGAGCCGCTTTTGGGCGGACGCTTGGCAGGCAAATTGCCTCCGCGGGCGCGCGCTGTTCTCGATGGTGCATGCGATCGGCATTTGCATATGCCTGCCGCTTGGGGGCTCTCGTGGGTGTGGAATCATCCCCAGGTGACCATGTTGCTTTCGGGTATGACCGATACCGCGCAGGTGGACGAGAATTCGTCACTGGCAGACCTCGCGTTGCCGAATTCGATGACGGCCAACCAGCTCGACACGATTGCGCGCGTGTTGATGGAGTTTGAGAAATCGAACCGTGTGCCCTGCACGGGATGCGGCTATTGCATGCCGTGCCCTAAAGGCATCAATATCCCTGGATGTTTTGCCGCCTACAACGCAAGCTATGCGCACAGCTGGTTTACGGGGCTGTCTCAATACTTTACGGCGAGCGCGGTGCGCACAAGCGAGCCCAAGTTGGTGAGCAATTGCGTCAAATGCGGCAAATGCGCGCGGCACTGCCCGCAGCACATCGATATTCCCGAGCGTCTCGACGATGTGCGCCGACGTTTCCAGCCTGGTCCCGTGACGGCGGTGCTTAAGGCCTTCGGCAAAACGCGCTCCTCATGACCCTTTTATAACTTGCGGTGGAATAGTTCCTGTTTGCGGCAGAATAGGGGCCAAACAGGAACTATTTCACCGCAACTGAAGGGGGCTGTCGTGGGTCATCGAGATTCATGTGATGATTTGCGTGAGGTTCGTTGGGGCGTTTTGGGCGCCGGGCACATTTCGCATCGATTTGCATCGTCGCTCAAGGAGGTGGACGGGGCACGGCTTGTGGCTGCGGCCGGCCGCACTCCTGCACATGTCGAGGAATTTTGCCGAGCGTTTTCGATCGATGCTGCGCATGGCCATGCCTCGGTCGACAATAACGGCGACGCGGCTTATGGCGCGCTGATTGCCGAC
Source organism: Collinsella sp. AF28-5AC (assembly GCF_003457875.1). NCBI lineage: Bacteria > Bacillati > Actinomycetota > Coriobacteriia > Coriobacteriales > Coriobacteriaceae > Collinsella > Collinsella sp. AF28-5AC. Next base: position 25,671 of record NZ_QRTA01000017.1, read on the forward strand.
CCCGATGTCGACGCAATCTACTTGGCTCTTCCGCATGGCATGCATACGCGTTGGGCCTGTCGCGCGCTGCGCGCCGGAAAGGCCGTGCTGTGCGAAAAGCCGGCCGTTTTGAGTGAGGAAGAGGCTCTCTCGATTGCCTCCATCTCTCGCGAGCGCGGCGTGCTGTTTATGGAGGCGATGAAGAATCGGTTTTGCCCGATGCGCACTCGCGTGAAGGACTTGCTTGCGTCGGGTGAGCTTGGCCGTATTGTCTCGATTGAAAGCGTGCAAAAGCTCGATTACGGCGAGTCTCCTTCGGGCTATCTGCTTGATCCGTTGCAGGGCGGCTGTCTATATGACATGGGCTGCTATGCGGTTGGTTGGTTTGAGGATTTGCTCGCGGGCGCGTGCGAGGTTTCGTCCCGTGAAGTTCGCTGGCGTGACGTATCGGGCGGTCGCGTCGATTGGGCCGACGAGATCCATATGAGCGTCGGCGGTATACCCATTCATATGGTGTGCGACGGCAAAGCAACATATGAAAGCCGCTTAACGATTGCCTGTGAGCGGGGTTCGTTGGAAATCGAGCGTCTCCATCGCCCCGAGCTCGCCCATGTGAAGTACTCCGACGGGCGAACGCTCGAAATAAATGCCCCGTTTGAGGTCGATGATTTCTACGGCGAAATCCAGCATGCGACGCAGCTCATTCAGGCGGGGAAACTCGAAAGCCCCATCATGTCCCTAGCCGCCACGCAGCGCTGCGCGCACATCATCGATGCAATCCGTCTAGCCCTCTAGGACTTGGCGCTGACGCGTAGGGGATCATGACGCCGGCGCCCGTGGTGCCTGGCGGCCCACATCTCTGATGCCCCTTTTATAACTTGCGGTGGAATACGGTCTGTTTGCGCCAAAATAAGGCACCAATAGACCGTATTTCACCGCAACTGATGAGGGGGAGTTGGAGATGCTGACGATCGGGTGCCATCTTTCGACGACGAAGGGCTATCGGGCGATGGGGGAGACGGCGTTGTCCATTGGCGCCAATACCTTTGCGTTCTTTACGCGCAACCCGCGCGGTGGCAAGGCAAAAGACCTTGACATGGATGACGTGGCGGCCCTGCGCGAGCTTATGGAGCAAAACGACTTTGGCCCGCTCGTGGCTCATGCCCCGTATACCTATAACCCCTGCTCCGCTAAGGAGCGGGCGCGCGAGTTTGCCCTGGAGGCCATGGCCGAGGATCTGCAGCGCATGGAAGCGCTGCCCGGCAACTACTACAATTTTCATCCCGGTGCGCATGTGGGACAGGGGGCAGACGTCGGCATTCAGATGATTGTCGACACGCTGTGCCAGGTGATGTTTGAGGGACAGCAGACGACGGTATTGCTTGAGACCATGGCAGGCAAGGGCACCGAGGTGGGCCGTAGCTTTGAAGAACTGGCGTGCATTATCGAGGGCGTTGCCGCCAAGTGCCCAGAGCTGTCCGATAAGCTGGGCGTTTGTTTGGACACCTGCCATGTGAGCGATGCCGGCTACGACATCATCCATGATCTGGACGGCGTACTCGACGAGTTTGACCGCGTGGTGGGTATCGATCGCTTGCATGCCGTACACATCAACGATTCGAAGAACCCTTGTGGCGCCCATAAAGATCGTCACGAGTGCATCGGCAAGGGATACCTTGGCAGCGAGGAATTTGGTGGCGGTATGCAGGTTATGCAGAATATTGTATCGAATGGCCGTTTGTGTTCGCTGCCGTTTATTTTGGAGACTCCGAACGAACTTGCAGGTTATGCAGCTGAAATTAGATTATTAAGGTCATTGCAGCAGTAATGACTGTCACAAAGTAGAGTATTCCATTCACGTTATGGGTTTGTTTCAATCAGTTTTCTCATTGCAGATTCGTAATTCCAGGTGCATAATAGCCAACAGTTTTTGCAGGCCTCTGAATCAAACGAGGTCACCGGAAGGAGACTGATTATGAAGCTCAAGAAGCTTGGCGCATTTGCCGCCACGGGTGCCATGGCGCTCGCCCTCGCACTGACGGGCTGCGGCTCGTCCAACGCCACCTCTGGTTCTGATGCCGGTTCCAGCAGCTCTGACGACGCTAAGGTCGAGAAGGTCGACGGCTCCAAGGAGTACGCGCTCGTCAAGGATGGTACGCTGACCGTCGGCACCTCTGCCGAGTACGCTCCGTTTGAGTACAAGGATGACAACGGCGATTATCAGGGCTTTGACCTTGAGCTCATCAAGGCCATCGGCGACAAGCTGGGCCTGGATGTCGAGTATGTCAACAATGACTTTGACACGCTGGTTCCGGGTGTCGCTTCGGGCGCCAAGTATGACGTTTCCATTGCGGCTATCACCGACACGCCCGAGCGTGAGAAGGAAGTCACTTTCTCTGATTCCTACTACATGGACGATCAGGCTATTGTGACCAAGGTCGATAGCACCGACATCACGGCCGACAACTACAGCGAGAAGCTCAACAACGCTGACGCTACCATCATCGTCCAGTCTGGCTCGACCGCCGAGGCCTTTGCCCAGGAGAACTTCCCCAAGGCCAAGATTGTCCCCTACAAGGACGCTACCGAGTGCTTTAGCGCTCTGCAGTCCGATAAGGGCGACGCTGTAGTCACCAACCGCTCCGTTGCCAGCCAGCTGACCGCCGAGCAGTTCAACACCTGCCAGACCATCAAGCAGATTAGCACCGGCGAGGAGTACGCCATTGCCATCAACCAGGGCAACACCAAGCTCAAGGATGACATCAACCAGGCCATCAAGGACCTGACCGACGACGGTACCGTCGACGCCCTCATGGCTAAGTACAACATCAAGTAAAATAACTACTTGATTGCGCGCGGGCCCTTTCCGTTTTGGCGGAGAGGGCCTTTGCGCTTCTCTTGACGGAGAGCTTTTCCGTCTCGTTTTGCCGGCAACTTCTACGATAGGAGCCACCTTGTCTCGACTGAACAAAGGGGCCGCGGAGCAGCGTTTTCCACTGCCCTCGATGCTCCAAAAGCTGGCCTGTGCCCTGGCTGTGGCGCTCGCCCTGGTATGCGCGGGGGCCTGCGTGCCCACGACCGCCCAGGCGCTTGAGACCGCAAAGATTACCGCCCGACCCAATACCGGTTCGGGTAGCGATGTGGTCGGCGGCACCGAGACGCGCATCACTTGGGAAGTTCAGGCCGATGCCGACGAGGAGCTGAGCGGTCTTTCTTTGACGTTTGTCGACGGCACGACATTTGGTACCGATGACACGCGATTGACGATGCTCTCGGGCGAGGACCTCATGGATCGTACGCCCATGAAACCCACGTGCACGGCTGATGGTCAGACGCTCAAGATCGACTTTGGCGAGACGGCGCCTGCCGGCGGCTTTTTCCGTGTCGAGGTTTATGGTGTGACGTTTCCCGTCGAGGGCGGCGATGAGGTCTTTAGCGGCACCTATACGCTCGCTGACGGGTCGACCAAGAAGATCTCCAAGATTCCGTCGGTGGAGATCAAGGGCGTGACGGCCTTCGATAACTTCCTGGCCGATCTTAAGGAGCAGCCGTGGGTCGAGGCCTGGAACTCCAATATGTTCCTGCGCCTGTTCTTGAACCCGGTCATTTTGGTCCAGAGCCTGCCGATCGTCTTCAAGGGCTTCCTCATGTCGCTCTCGATCGTGCTTGTGGCGTTTCCGCTGGCAATTCCCTTCGGTTTCGCCCTATCGCTCATGCGCATTTCCAAGTCGCGCATCCTGCGCTGCCTTGCCGGTATCTACGTGAATATCATTCGCGGTACGCCGGCGTTCCTGCAGATCTATATCGCGTTCTTCGGTCTGCCGTTGGCCGGCGTCAAGGTTGATGACTATGTGCTCGGCGTCATCGTCATGGCCATGAATTCGTCTGCCTATCTGTGTGAGATCTTCCGTGCCGGTATTCAATCGATCCCCAAGGGTCAAAACGAGGCTGCTCGCTCTCTGGGCATGAATGCCTTCCAGACACTGCTCTACGTTATGATTCCGCAGACGTTCCGCAATGTTTTGCCTACGCTGACCAGCGAGTTTATCTTGCTTTACAAGGATACGTCGCTGCTTGCGGCCGTGGGTGTGGTCGAGATCGTCATGAACGCCCGTACCATCGTGGCCACGACGGGCTCCATCACGCCGTATGTGGTTGCCGCCCTGTTCTATCTGGTCATCACCCTGCCGCTCGCTCGCTTGGTGAGCGGTCTTGAGGCGAGGCTTTTGGGCACGGCCGAGACCAAGAAGAAGCGTCCCGCCAAGAGCGCCGGACAGGTTGTCGCGACGCCTGCCGATCACATCGCCGGTCTGTAAGGAGGTCCTATCATGAGCGAAACCAATAACTCGAACGAGGTCGTCGTCAGTATCAAGAACCTCCAGAAGGCCTTTGGCGACAACGTGGTCCTGCGCGATATCGATCTGGATGTTCACAAGGGTGAGGTCGTTGTGGTCTTGGGCCCCTCGGGCTCGGGCAAGTCGACGATGCTTCGCTGCATCAATCGTCTGGAGCATCCCACGAGCGGCTCGATTGTCGTTGAGGGCGTGGACGTGTGCGCCAAGGGCGTCGACCTTAACAAGGTACGTACGCATCTGGGTATGGTGTTCCAGCAGTTCAATTTGTTCCCGCACCTGTCAGTCAAAAAGAACGTCATGCTCGCGCAGCAGAAGGTACTCAAGCGCAGCAAGGAAGAGGCCGAGAAGATTGCCGTCGAGGAGCTGACCAAGGTCGGTCTTGCCGAGCGTATCGACTTTATGCCGAGCCAACTCTCGGGCGGCCAGCAGCAGCGCGTTGCCATCGCCCGCGCCCTGTCGATGAATCCGCATGTGATGCTCTTTGATGAGGCCACGTCGGCGCTTGATCCCGAGCTTGTCCGCGACGTCCTTGGCGTCATGCGCGACCTGGCGCACGACGGTATGACCATGATCGTCGTGACGCACGAGATGGGCTTTGCCCGCGATGTCGCCGACCGCGTCGTCTTTATGGACGGAGGCGTCATTGTAGAAGAGGGTACGCCGAGCGAGGTCTTCGACCACCCCAAGAGCGAACGCACCAAGGCGTTTTTGGGCAATATCTCGTAGCCGGTTGATGTAACTGCCGTTATTAAAGAGCGGGGGCTGGACTTGAATCCAGCCCCCGCTCTTTTGTAGGGATGGGGATGCGCTTTGATGCAGGCTCTTTTGGAGGTCCTGGGTTCGTTATGCGAGCTCGGCTCCGAGGGCCTTGCAAGCGGTCTCGCCCTCGTCGTCGGGCGCGTCGTAGCAGATGGTGGAGTCCACGACGTTGACGCCGGCCTCGTCGGCGTCGGCCTTCCAGTTGTCCATCCACTCGCCCTCGGCCCACGAATAGGAGCCAAAGAGGACGACCTTCTTGTCGCCGAGAGTCTCCTTGACCTCGTCCCACATCGGCTGGAACTCATCGTACTCGAGTTCCTCGGAGCCCATGGCGGGGCAGCCGAAGGCGAAGGCATCATATTCGGTGGCCTTGTCGGCAGAGAAGTCGGCGCAGGGGATGACCTCAGTCTCGGCGCCCGCGGACGTGGCGCCTTCGGCGACGAGGTTTGCCATGGCCTCGGTGTTGCCTGTACCGCTCCAGTAGACGACGGCGATCTTGCTCATATGTCTTCCTTTCGGTTGTGCGGCGTGCGGCCGCGTTTTGTATGCTCTATCGGGTTGCCTGGACAAGTTGTCCCAGGGTGCAGCCCTGTTGATAGATGTAGGTAAGGTATTGCGTGCATGCGCGATAGGAATCGAAGGTCGTGAGCGCCTGCTCAACGTTTGTGTATACCTTCCATGCGCCAAAGACCTTATAGTTTTCGCCGTGCTGGACGATAAACTGATGGACATCTTCGTAGGGATAGCCCAAAAAATAGCCAATTTCGTGGGGGAACTCGCATATGCACCCCGTATCGCAGTGTCTATTTCGCGCGAGTGCGCAGACGCTGCCGTCATAGGCGCTTTCTGCGGCATTGCTGCTTGCCAGCGTGATGCGCGCGGCGAGATGCACCAGGGATGCGGGCAGGTTGTGGATATCGTAACCTTCGGCGGCTAGCGCCGTCGTGGCACGGGGGTCGGAGAGGTATCGCATGAGGTCCGCAGGGCGGTACACATAGATGAGCGCTCCGCAGGGGCGCCAGACCAAAACGCTCATATGGATCCCGAGTGGCTGGAGCTCGCGGTTGCATTGGGTTATGACGGAGAGCAGGCGAGAGCGTCGCTCTTCGATATGGTCGGCGCCGGGTTTTCCGTTTTGGTTGGCGTAAACGCCGGGATAGGTAAAGAGCGAAGCCGGCTTGATACCTGCGAGCGTAGGGGAGCAGTTGCGCACGACAGCCGTTTGGTATGTTGGGATGTCAATGGTTCGAGTCACGATGCCCCTTTCGGGTCCTCAGTTGTTAGCCTAGGAAAACTTATACACGAAAGTAAGCCATGGTCAACAAAAAAGTTTGAAGAGGGAAACTAATTGACCGAACGGACACGATTTTGGGTTAAGATGGGGACACCCCATGGGGGTATCTAGATAGTGCTACTTGAAAGGGGAACGCATGAGCGACTTGCTCAACCCTGCGAATCTCATCGTGTTGGCCGTCATTGCCGTCGGCATGTTTTTTGGACTGCGTCGCATTGTCGCTTCGACACACGGAAAGAGCTGCTGCAGCGATGGCGCGAGCGGTAAGAAGGCCAAAAAGGTTGTTGTGGTGGATACCGATGCATCACACTATCCCTATAGCGATGAGCTGCTCATCGGCGGCATGAGCTGTGACGGCTGCGCTCAGAACGTAGCCAATGCCCTCAATGCGCTGGATGGCGTGTGGGCAACGGTGACGTATGCGGACCACACAGCGCGCGTGCGCTCCAAGCGGCGGATCGATCGCGGTGTCCTTGAGGCTGCCGTGAGAGATGCGGGTTACTACGTCATGACGCTGTAGGCCTTGCCTTGGATGCGCGTCCTTGTCTAGGCTCGTCCGCGTAGCTCGATGTCCTGGATGTCGTCGAAGTCGATGGCGATATCTTTGAGCTTGAGGAGTTTGAAAGCAGGGAGCGCCTCGTCGAGGATGCCGGTGCGGCTGCGATAGCCGTATGTATCGTAATAGGTGACACGAACCAAGTCGCCGCGCTTGAGGCCCTCGAGCTTTTTCGAAAGTTCGAGGGCTTTTTCTTCTGTGAGTTCGCATTTTGGCTCGGCGGTGATCTCTTGTTTACGCACGAGCTCGTAGTATCCCGTGAGGGCGGCAAAGGGCATAAACTGCGCGGCACGGCCGGCACGGACGGTGCCGTTGGCGGTGAGCTTTGGGTCGGCGGAGCGACGTCTTCCCTCGGGGTCCGCTAGGCGTTCAAAAGGTGTCGGTGGCCGCATCGGCTGTTGTTGGGACTTAGGCACGATGTCCTCCTACCTGATCGTTGCGTTCGCGCGCGGTGGCGCCGGCGGTAAAGCTTAATCCCTTGACGAGCGCGTTCTTGCCGTACTTGCCTTTCACGGCCAGGACGGCGTGCGCCAGGTCGCGCTCGCGCTCATCGGCCTCGATATCGCTGAACAGATCGATGGTGGCAAATTCCTCGGGCATGAGGTTGCCAAATCCCAGGTTGATGCGCTTGACTGGTCGTTTGGGATCGACAGTATGCGCCCAGAGCTCATCGAAATAGCCCATGATCTTCTTAAACGAATTGGTACGCTCGCTCAGCTTTCGCGAGGCGTTAGAGTGCGCAAAGAGTGCGGCATAGCCACCGCGCGGTTTGCCGCCATGCTCTCCCACAAAGATGCCATCGATTGCCTGCGCTTCGCGCACCAGGCGACGCCGTTCGTCATCGCGCTGGACGGGCTTGGGCGCACGGGGCGCGAGCTCGGGGCCGGCGGTTGCGGTGGGTTCGATACTCGATGTGCTCGAGCGCAGGTGCCCGCATCCGTCCACATACTGCGCTGTACCGCTGGCGTCGAGGCGGCGTATGTCGGCGCGTTCGCTCGCGTAGCCCACAAAGAGCGAGATGCTGTCGCAGACCACGTGCTTATCGACCAAGTCTAAAACGGCGTTGTCGACCATCTCGCGCAAGACGGTATAGGCCTGTTCGTAGGCATAACCCTTCGAGAGCACCTGTCCTGTGGTGGTCGAAGTTGCTTGCGGGCGATAGGCTTGGATATCGGCGATGGTTGTCGGCTCGCGCCCGAAGGCATGGTCGATGAGATATTCGGCATTGACGCCGAGCTCGTCGTAAAGCAGGTTTTCGTCGAGCGCCGCGACGCCCATCAGATCGTAGACGCCGTATTTCTCGAGGCGGGCTGCCACGCCGGGACCGATGCCCCAGATATCGGTGATGGGACGATGGGGCCAGATCTCCTTGCGAAAGGTCTCGTCGTCGAGTATGCCGATGCGGCTGGGTACGTGCTTGGCGGTAATGTCGAGCGCTACCTTGGCCTGGAATAGGTTGGGGCCGATGCCGACCGTCGCCGTGATGCCGGTGCGCGCGAGGACCTCGTCGCGCAGCGTGCAGGCGAACCCTTCCGCATCTGTGTGATAGAGGTCCAGATAGGGCGTCACGTCGATAAAGCATTCATCGATTGAATAGACGTGAATGTCTTGCGGACTTACGTATTCCAGATAGATGCCGTAGATTTGCGCCGACACCTCCATATAGTGCTGCATGCGCGGTACGGCCGTGATGTAGTCGATGCCATCGGGAACCTCGAATAGGCGGCAGCGATTGTGAATCCCTAAGTCCTTCATGGCCTGCGTGATGGCGAGGCAGATGGTCGTGCGCCCGCGCGATTCGTCGGCAACGACCAGGTTGGTGGTGAGCGGATCGAGCCCACGGTCGACGCACTCGACGCTGGCATAAAACGTCTTGAGGTCGATGCAGATATAGGTGTGCTGCTCGTGCGCCATCCGTGTCCTTTCATCAAACACATGTTCTTATCGAATACCTGTTCGATAATACCCGCTCGTCCGGACGTCGTCAAAACCTGTCAAAAAGGGACTGGTTTGTTTTGGTAGGTATGGTCGTGCGGTTGGATCGGGTTTTAACGCAGCTCTAAAGAGTGCGAAACAGCTCGGAAAACCTCGCTTCGTAGCATGAGCCTAACGATTGATACCGCCTATACGCACGGAAGGGTTGTGGAAAAGATGGTCAATTATGGGTTTGGTATGCCGACGCGCCTTGTTGCGGATGGAGACGTGGCTCGCTGGTGCGGACGATTGGTCGCTCACTACGGTGGCACCAAGGCGCTGGTCGTGTTGGGCGGTGACAAACATACGCACGATGAGCTCGTCTCGGCGGCGCTCGGCTCGCTTGATCGAGCTCTGCTCGAACGCGTGCTTTTTCGCTGCGGCTTGGTCGGGGGCGATGGGGGAGACGATTTGGTCGATGAGGCCGTAGCCCTGGCGACCGACGAAGGCGTGGACTTTGTCCTGGCGATTGGCGATGCCGATACTGCCGGCTTTGCGCGCGAGCTCGCGCGTCGCATGGCGGCGCTCGATGCCGGCGAAGACGGCTTTGTGCCTTATGGATGCATTGTCTCGGAGGGCAAGGTGCCTGCTGTCGTGGGCACCGGCGAGGTTCCCGTTTTTGCCATTATCGCGCCCGAACTGCTGGAGGGCATCGGGTCTCCTCTGCGTGAGTTACTCGGTAGCGTCTGCGCCGCGGCCTAATATTTGCCATAAAAGGACGGGTTATTTTTGGTTGGTAAAGCGTTTGACCTGCCAAAATAAGCCTGTCCCTTTTTGATCGGTTGCCGTTTGGGGGCCGATTGGCAACGCTCGCTGATTGTAGTCTTGACCTGCGCTAGAATAGTGGCATCTGAATGTCCGGGCGCATGGAGGCGTGCGCCCGTATGCTGAGGAGGACTCTATGGCAACTGTTGCCGCACCTATCGATGCTACGTCGACTGCCGCTTGGAAGGCACTCGAGGCTCATCAGGAGAAGCTCGAGGCCGATGGTATCGACCTCAAGGCCTGGTTCGCTGCCGATGCCGAGCGCGTGAACAAGCTGAGCTTTGACGCCGGTGACCTGCACTTCGATCTGTCGAAGAACCTGGTGACCGATGAGACCGTCAAGCTGCTGTGCGATCTTGCCCGCGAGGTGAAGCTCGAGGAGCGCCGCGACGCCATGTTCTCCGGCGAGCACATTAACACCACCGAGGACCGCGCCGTCCTGCACACCGCGCTTCGCCGCCCCGCAACCGAGAGGGGCCAGCTCATCGTCGACGGCCAGGATGTCGTCGCCGACGTGCACGAGGTCCTCGACCGCATGTATGCCTTCGCCGAGCGCGTGCGCTCCGGTGAGTGGAAGGGCGTTACCGGCAAGAAGATCGAGCACCTGGTGTCCATCGGCATCGGCGGCTCCGATCTGGGCCCGGTCATGGCCTACGAGGCTCTGCGTCCCTATGCCGACGCCGGTATCGACTGCCGCTATATCTCCAACATCGACCCCAACGACCAGGCCGAGAAGCTTAAGGGCCTGGATCCCGAGACCACGCTCGTGATTATCGTCTCCAAGACCTTCACCACGCTCGAGACCCTCACCAACGCCCGCGAGGTCAAGACCTGGATGCTCGAGCAGCTCAAGGCCCAGGGCGCCATCGACGGCTCCGATGAGCAGAACGCCGAGGCCGTGGCAAAGCACTTCGTCGCCGTTTCCACCGCACTCGAGAAGGTTGAGGCCTTCGGTATCGACCCCGCCAACGCCTTCGGCTTCTGGAACTGGGTCGGCGGCCGCTACTCCGTCGACTCCGCCGTGGGCCTGTCGCTGATCGTCGTGCTCGGTCCCGAGCGCTTCCAGCAGTTCCTCGAGGGCTTCCACGCTATCGACGAGTACTTCTGCAACACGCCGCTCGAGAACAATGCCGTTGCGCTGATGGGCCTGCTCAACGTCTGGTACGTCAACTTCTTCGGTTCCAAGAGCCACGCCGTGCTGCCGTACTGCCAGTACCTGCATCGTTTCCCGGCCTACCTGCAGCAGCTCACCATGGAGTCCAACGGCAAGCATGTCCGCTGGGACGGCAGCGCCGTGACCTCCGACACCGGTGAGATCTTCTGGGGCGAGCCCGGCACCAACGGTCAGCACGCCTTCTACCAGCTGCTGCACCAGGGCACCGTGGTGGTTCCGGCCGATTTCATTGCCTTCGCCAATACCGCCAACCCTGCGACCGACAGCGGCCAGGACGTGCACGAGCTGTTCCTGGGCAACTTCCTGGCCCAGACCAAGGCGCTCGCCTTTGGTAAGACGGCCGATGAGGTGCGCGCCGAGGGCACGCCCGAGCAGATCGTCCCGGCCCGCTGCTTTGAGGGCAACCGTCCGACGACCTCGATCTTTGGCGACACGTTGACCCCGTTCGCACTCGGCGAGCTCATCGCCCTGTACGAGCACATCACGTTTGTCGAGGGCACGGTCTGGGGCATCGACTCCTACGATCAGTGGGGCGTCGAGCTGGGCAAGCAGCTTGCCAAGCAGATCACCCCGGCCTTCCACGACGACACCGCCAAGGCCGAGCAGGACGCTTCGACCCAGGCGCTCATCGAGTTCTATCGCGCACATCGCAAGTAGTCGCTGCTGTTAACGCATCGCGTCTTATAGTCAGGGGCCCGTATCCTATCGGATGCGGGCCCCTTTGCTTTGCCGTGGTCCCGGGGCGCACGGCCTTTGTGGAACATCGCCGGGGCGCCGCGCGCTGCGAGAACCCTGCGCCTAGATCTCGGCCTCCGCATGGCCTCGCTGCGCCTCGGGCAGCTCCCCGTAGAGCGGATGGTCTTCGAGCCTAAAGCGCTCGACCTGTTCGGGAGTGCGACCGCGTACAAAGAGCCACGAGCGATCAATCGGCGTCGCCATGAGCGTGCTGGGCAGCGCGTCGGCGCGGTCGGAAAACACCCGGGCACTCTCGGGATCCTGGAACGCCAGCACCAGATGCGTGTCGCAGTTGCCCATGATGGAGCGTGCGCGTGCCTCGCCATAGAGCGCATCGAGCTGGTTGGTCGACTGCAGCAGCAGCGTTGCCCAGATGTTGCGGCTTCGGATAATCGAGAGCACGTTGTCGATCTGGGGGATCTGCAGATTTGCGAAGTCATCGAGCATAAAGCGCACGGGCACGGGCAGGCTGCCGTCGGGCTGCCTATCGGCCTCACGAATGAGGCCCATAAACGCCTGCGAAATAAAGAGGCCGGTCAGCGGATCGAGATTGCGGTCAATATCGCTCACGGTTACAAACAGGGCGCAGGGGGTGTGTCCCATGGAAGCGAAGTCCACCTGATGGCACTCACGATAGAGCTGTGCCGCACCGTCGAATCCCAGACACATGACCTTTTCGGCAAGGATGCCGACGATGCTCGCGTGCATGCGCTCGGCATTTTGCGTAATGGCGTAGCGCCGCCATAGCGAGAGGGCATAGCTTTGGGGGTCGGTCGTGATCAGGTCGTCAAACAATCGACCCGTGGCACCGTCCTGCAGGTGCTCGATCAGCTTGATGACCGAGCTGATCGTCTGCTCGTCGGCGGGTAGCTGTTCGGTGACGTAGGCGATAAGACACGACAGCAGGTTTGCCGCCGCATGATCCCAAAAAGGCTGGTTGTTGTCCTCGATGGGGCAGATGGCCTTTGCCACCGAGAGGATGTCCTGCTGGTTGGGCCTGCCGTCCGCCTTGCGGCGAATGTGCCTCAGGGGGTTGTAGCCGCAGCGCTCGATGCCGGGCGCAGGGGCCGGGACGGTGTTGAGGTCGGCGAAGTTGAGACATTGCACGCGGTAACCGTGGGCTGCCAGCACGGGTCCCACTTCGCGACAGAGCGTGCCTTTGGTGTCGAGCACGATGTAGCTTGCGTTCATTTGCAGCAGGTTGGGCTTGAGGACGTTTCGGGTCTTGCCGGCTCCCGAGGGGCCGATCACAAGTGCGTTGTTGTTGAGTCCCGTTTGGCGGGTGTCGCAGGAAAGCGTTCGATCCTTGGCGAGGATGGTGGACGATGCGGACTCAGATGCGGCGAGGCGGCTGGCGAGGTTAGACATGGGCGACCTCCTTGGTGGTCGAGAGGATTTCGTGGGCAAAGCCGAGCTCGACGGCGCGCTCGGCCGAAAGGTAGGTGTCTTTTGCAGTGAGGGACTGGATGCGCTTGGGCGTGAGACCGCTGCGGTCCGAGAGGATTTGCGTGAGGGTCTTGCGGGTCTGCATGAGACGCCGGCTGGTTTCCTGCAGCGCAAGTGCCGAGCCGCCTGCCCCCTGGGGGATCAGCGGGTCGTGAATCATGAGCTCTGCATGGGGCGCCATACGGCGATCGTCGCCGCCCATAAAGATCACGGCGCCCATGGATGCGGCGAATTCAAGGCAGACGGTGCGGATGGGGCACGATGCGAGGCGCATGGCGTCATAGATCGCAAGACCCGATCGCACGCTTCCGCCGGCGCTGGCGACAAATATGGTGATGGGGCGGCTGGGGTCGGTGGCATCGAGCAGGCGGATCTGCTGGCATAGGTCGTGGGCCATCGGGGTTTCGATGTTTCCCATGACGGAGAGCTCGCGACGGGCGAGCATCTCATCGTAAATGCTGGTGAGCGTGATACCTCGGGCGGATTCACGCATGGTGAGGGGGCTGATGATGGGGGAATGATTGGTGTCCATGAGGACTCCTTTCTGTTGGTTGTGTTGTGGAATAGGATTGTTGCCCGCGGAGGGGCTGGCGGGCTACAGGGTTCGTCTGAGCCTCAGATCGAGCTCGGTTGTGGGGCAGACTGCCTGTTCGTGCGGCTCGCAAGCGCCAAGGGCTCCAAAGCGATGGAGCGTTGCGGCGGGCGTGGTGTAGGCGAGCCGCAGCTGATGCTCGACAGGGGCACATCCGTCATTTTTGTAATGAGCCGCGTAGTACTGGGCGATGCTGGCGTTCATCTCGCTGCCATTGCGATGGCGCTCAAACTGGCGTCTGCAGGTCTCGATGATCTTTGCTACCGACTTGGGTGCCGTCGCGGGAACAAGGGCGAGATAGCCCTCAAATAGCTCGTTGATGCTCAGGAGGCACAGCAGGTCGATCAGCGTCCTTATGGTTGCTCCCTCGGCAGAAAAGTGCGCGGTCACGCGGTTATATCGGTTGCGGTCGACGATGGCCGCATGGGGTCTTGGAGTTTTCTGCCCCGTGGTCCCGGACTTTTGCCGCGCCTGTGTATTGAGCTCGACGTTGCAGCGCTTGAGGCCGTCCAACGGAAGGAACAGTGCGGTGTGCAGGGTGTTCCGCTTGCTTTCGAGTTCATGACGCTCGTCGGGTTTCCATTCGAGCTTGAGTTTCGTGTCGAGTGCCGTAAGCATATGGGCTAGGCAGCCTACGGTAAGAACGTACGAATCGTTGTCGCGTTTTGGGGCATAGGGGTCTGTCAGCTTGCGAATGTCGGGGTCGCCCATGATCTTTGTGCAGCGCTTCAGCAGTTGAGGGTGGTCGGCCAAGATCGTCGCGAGCGGTAGCGACGCGTAGTTCTTGATGGTCGCGGCGGCAAAGGCGGCGTCATATTCGTTTGCATATGCTCGCTCAATGCGGGCATCCAGAATGCTTTTCTTATCGCCGTCTTCAGCGTGGTGGTTTGTCATAGCTTCTCCAATCGGTTGATGTTCGTGCTGTTTGTTGATGTGTTGGTTGTCGTGAGTGATGTGCTTGCCGTGGGTGATGTGCTGACGTTGGGGTGCTATGCGGTTTTCAATGAGCCCGTGAGACAGTTGCTGCAGGGGCGGGATGGAACGGCCCATGCAAGGCGGAAGACATCGTGCTCAAAATCGAGACAGCAATGCCCTAGGTGCCTCACATGTGGCAGTTACCTCATTAAGTTGTCATTACGTTTGGGGTTGTACTTTGCCGATCTTCCTTCTCTTACACGCTAAAACTCAAACTTCATATGCTCGATCTACTTAAAACCGCAACGGCGGTCTTATATCAACTTATATGTCGGAACGCGTCTTTGCAAGTACTTTTTTGCCTTTGTTTCAAATGGGGTGGTTTTGCAACCGTCATACGTGCGCTGTGCGAACGTGCCCCGGCTCGGATAAGATAGTGCGATCGAGTTCTACCGCGCTCACTGCAAGTAGTCTTTGTTGCTGAGATAGGTCACGGCCGAAAGGGGCCCGTATCCCAACAGATACGGGCCCCTTGCTATTTAAATGGGCATGAGGGTGTATTGAGGGGGGATGTCTTGCTGTCGGCATCCGCGTGCGGTGCCATTCGCTCATATGACCCAATCCGCTGTCAAGAGCCACAATGGCCCCGCCGACCG
>NZ_QRTA01000018.1:0-12355 GCF_003457875.1 Collinsella sp. AF28-5AC
AGCCATAAAAAAGCCTCCCATTTCTTGTGTCCAAGAAATGGGAGGCAGTTCATCTTGGGGGCGCTGCGGGTTGTCGTTGTCGGAGGTGCTTCTGGGCGTTGGCGTGGTGCGGCCGGCAAGGCGCACGCTTTGTGGCCGTTGGTCGCCGTCATTGTATCCGTATGCCATTCGAATCACCTTGCCTCATGTGTAACTTGTCTATCCTACATAAAAAGATGCACGACACATGGGCATGTGCGCCAAAAGCCTGACAAATGGTATGAACGTTGCCGCGCCGAGCGCCAAGCGTCACGGTAACAGGTATTCAAAAGCAGACAAGATGAAAGCGCCCAAGACGAATGACGTCTCCCGCCGTTCGTCCCAAAAACGGTGCCGCTCGTTTTGCAGTTCTGCCTTCGGTCGAGCTGCGAGCGGCGCTGCTGCGCCAAGGCCGTATCTTAAAGCCATGGAATAAAAGCGCGCGGCAAAACGGACCGCGCAAGGGGTGACGCCAAGGGCGTCAAACAGGAAAGGAGGGGAACAATGGCGGACAAGAACGCAGAAGTTGCAGTCGAGGATAACGGCGGCATGAAGAAAACGCTCTCGCTCTGGAACTTCTTCACCATCGGCTTTGGTGCCATCATCGGTACCGGTTGGGTTCTGCAGGTCGGCGACTGGATGGTCGTGGGCGGCGGTCCCGTTCCCGCTATGATCGCATTCCTCTTGGGTGCAATCTTCCTCGTGCCCGTCGGAGCTGTTTTCGGTGAGCTCACGGCTGCTATCCCCATCTCAGGCGGCATCGTCGAGTATGTCGATCGTAGCTTTGGCCGTACGCTGAGCTACATCACCGGATGGCTTTTGGCCCTGGGCAACGGCATCCTGTGCCCGTGGGAGGCCATCGCCATTTCGACCCTCGTGTCCGAGATGTTCGGCAGCCTGCCCGGCCTTGAGTGGCTGCGCGCCATCAAGCTCTACACCATCCTGGGGGCCGACGTTTACCTGTTCCCGACGCTGATCGCGCTCGGCTTTGCAGTCTACGTCATCTTCCTTAACTTCCGCGGTGCCAGCTCGGCTGCCAAGCTCCAGGCCTTCCTGACCAAGGCTCTGCTCTGCGGCATGCTGCTCGCCATGGGCGTCTCGCTGTTCACCGGCTCGCCGGACAACGCCATGCCCGTGTTCTCCCAGGTCACCGGCGCTGGCGGCGGCAAGGCCGCTACCGAGAGCACCAGCCTGTTTGCCGGCATCGTGTCGGTCCTGGTTCTGACCCCGTTCTTCTACGCCGGCTTCGACACCATTCCTCAGCAGGCTGAGGAAGCAGCCGAGGGCCTTAACTGGAACAAGTTCGGCAAGATCATCTCCCTGGCCCTGCTGGCCGCCGGCGGCTTCTACATGGTCTGCATTTACTCGTTCGGCACTATCCTTGACTGGCACGAGTTTGTTAAGAGCCCGGTTCCCGCGCTTGCCTGCCTCAAGGGCATCAACATGCTCCTGTACCTGGCCATGCTCGTCATCGCTACGCTTGGACCCATGGGTCCGATGAACTCCTTCTACGGCGCCACGAGCCGCATCATGCTCGCCATGGGCCGCAAGGGCCAGCTGCCCGAGCAGTTCGCCGAGGTCGACCCCAAGTCCGGCGCTCCCAAGCTCGCCTGCGTCGTTCTGGGCGCCATCACCGTCGTCGGTCCGTTCCTGGGCAAGAACATGCTCATCCCTCTGACCAACGTGTCGGCTCTCGCCTTCATCTTCTCCTGCGGCATGGTCGCCCTCGCTTGCCTGCGCATGCGCTTCACCGAGCCCGACCTGCCTCGTCCCTACGAGGTGCCCGGCGGCAAGTTTGGCATCGGCCTCGCTATCGCTGCCTGCGCCATCATCATCGGCCTGCTCGTGATTCCGTTCTCTCCCGCCTCCCTCAACATGGTGGAGTGGAGCATCGTGATCGGCTGGCTGGCCGTCGGCCTGGCTCTCATGGCCTTCACCAATTCCCGCAAAAAGTAACGCCGAGCCGGGGCGGATCAGGTGTGCGGGACCCTCTCTTCCGCGCACCGAACCCGGCACCACTTGGGTAGCTTTGTGAGGCCTTAACCCAACGCGGCCTCGCCCACTATATGGATCCATAAGGAGGAACCATGTCCACTAAGTATGCAATCGTTGGCGGCAAGCTCATCGACGGTACCGGTGCCGAGCCGGTCGAGAACTCCCTCGTTCTCGTCGACGACAACGGCAAGATCGAGTACGCCGGCGCCATGCAGGACCTTCCCGAGGGCGTTGAGGTCATCGACGCCGCCGGCAAGGCCGTCCTTCCCGGCCTGATCGACACCCACCTGCACTTCTCGGGCAACTTGACCGACGATGACACCGACTGGGTCATGCAGCCGCTCCTCGAGAAGCAGGCCGTCGCCGTCAAGCAGGCCTACGACTGCCTCACCCACGGCCTCACCACCGTCTGCGAGATCGGCCGCTTTGGTATCCAGATCCGTGACTGCATCGACAAGGGCGTCTTCAAGGGCCCGCGCGTTCTGGCCACCGGCCTTGGCTTCTGCCGCGTTGCCGGCCACGGCGACTCCCACCACTGCAGCCAGGAGCTCAACAAGGAATCGCACCCCTGGGGCGATCAGGTCGACGGTCCTTGGGATCTGCGCAAGGCCGTCCGCCGTCGCCTGCGCGAGAACCCCGATGCCATCAAGATCTGGGCTACCGGTGGCGGCATCTGGCGCTGGGACTCCGGCCGCGACCAGCACTACTGCTCCGAGGAGATTCAGGCCGTGGTCGAAGAGGCAAAGATGGTCGGCATCCCCGTGTGGAGCCACTGCTACAACAACCACGCCGCTGCCTACGATTCCGTTCGCTTTGGCTGCGAGCAGCTGATTCACGGCTTCGATATCGATGAGCGCACCATGGACCTCATGGCCGAGCAGGGCACCTTCTTCACTCCGACGATCGCCTTCCTGCCCACCTGGTACGCCACCTATCCGCCCGTCTACGTTCCCGAGCTGCACGACAAGTACGAGGGCACTCTGGTCGAGAAGGAGCTGCAGCGCAACTACGACTGCCTGCGCGAGGCCAAGAAGCGCGGCGTCGTCATGACGATCGGCTCCGACTCCTTCTCCTTCGTCACCCCGTACGGCACTTGCTCCATCGAGGAGATGTACGAGTTCGTCGACAAGATCGGCTTCACTCCGGTCGAGACCATCACCTGCGCCACCCTCAACGGTGCCAAGATGTGCCACATCGA
This sequence comes from Collinsella sp. AF28-5AC, assembly GCF_003457875.1. Classification (NCBI taxonomy): domain Bacteria; kingdom Bacillati; phylum Actinomycetota; class Coriobacteriia; order Coriobacteriales; family Coriobacteriaceae; genus Collinsella; species Collinsella sp. AF28-5AC. The sequence continues at coordinate 3,212 of NZ_QRTA01000018.1, forward strand.
GGACGAGACCGGTTCCATCGAGGCTGGCAAGTGCGCCGACCTGCTGGTCGTCAACGGTGACGTCGCCGCCGACATCCACGTGCTCAACACCGACAACATGGACGTCATCATGAAGGACGGCTGGATTGTCGAGGGCGGCACCTTCGGCGAGGCAAACAAGTACAGCGCCTAAGCTACCGTTCATCGATGGCTTGATGTAAAACACAGTATTTGATTGCATAATGCAATGGAGAGGGTCGCTTGCGGCCCTCTTTATTGCTATGGGGTGCGTCGGTAAGAAGGAGATGACGGTGGATCTCAATAGGCTGATTCTGGGCAAGAGCTACAACTCTACCAAGGTCTTTCGTACCGCTCAGCATGTGGTTCAAGCCATCTTGCTCGGTATTGTCGTTCCGCTGCTTATCCTGCTGCTCATCTGGGATCTAACCGATAATCCCAATCCCGTTCCGGCCGTTGTCGTCATTGCCGGCTTGGTCATGCTGTGCTTCTTCTTCTCGTACGTCTTTGTCGTTCCCGACGACCTCACATCGAGCGCAACCGACCGCACGCTCGCCATCGCTTCAAAAATATTCGCCTACACGTCGCGCGGCCTTACGCCCGAAGCTGCCCTGGGCGCCTCTAAGATCATCCTGTCCGAAACTATCGCCTCTGCCATCTGCTTTACCGACGGCAAGCAGGTGTTGGCAAGCTGGGGCGAGGACTCGGCAAAATGCCCCGCGGGCACCCCGGTGGTGCTGCGGACTACGCTCAACGTGATCAACAGCGGTGAGCAAAGCGTGTTCTCGCGCGATGCCTCGACCGAGACAGGTGGCTACTTTCCGCGCCTGCGCGCCGGTATTGTCGCACCGCTTACCGTGCGCGGGCATTGCGTGGGCACGCTCGAGCTGTATTATCCCCGTCTGAGCAGCATCGATATGCGCCAGACGGCGCTTGCCTCGGGCTTTGCCGACCTCATTTCCACGCAGCTTGCGAGCTTTGAGCTCGAGCGCCAGGACGAGCTTACGGCCCGCGTGGAGCTGCGCGCCTTGCAATCGCAGGTCGATCCTCATTTTCTGTTTAACACCATCAGCACCATCGTGTCGCTCGTTCGAACCGAGCCCGACAAGGCGCGATCGCTGCTGATCGACTTCTCCAACTACTACCGTCAGACGCTTTCTGATTCCGATACCCTCACAACGCTCGAGCACGAGGTGGAACAGGGCACTCGCTATATCAATCTTATGCAGGCTCGTTATGGCGACGGCCGTCTGCGCGTCTCGGTCGATATCGACTTTGAGGTGCGCGATTGCATGGTGCCGCCGTTTATCTTGCAGCCGTTGCTCGAAAACTGCATCAAGCACGCGCAGCGCGAGACCGAGCCGCTTTCTATTCATGTTAGGGCTTTCGAGACCGATGACGGTTTGGAGATCATCGTCGAGGACGACGGCATCGGTATGAGCGAAGAAGTCTGCGCGCATCTGTTTGAGCAACATCGCCTGGAGGAGCCCGAGAGCATTACCGCCGACGGCTCCGTCAAGCGAGGTTGCGGCCTGGCGCTCTTCAACGTGCTTCAGCGCATCCATTTCTTTTACGGAGAAGATTCCGGCATGCGCGTGAAGTCCCAGGAGGGCGTGGGAACGCAGGTCATCGTCGAGCTGAACGGCGAGCCGCATGAGCCGGCGCCGTTGACGGCGTAGCACGCGGTTGGATTGAGAGAAAAAGAGGGGAAGCACATATGTCCGAAGGCTGGAACATCTTGGTGGTTGATGACGAACCTCCCATTAGGGCTGAGCTACGCTATCTGTTGGAAAAGGATACGCGTGTGGGCCAGATTGCCGAGGCGGGCAATGTCACCGAGGCCGTGGAGTCGATTCTCTCGAACAAGCCCAACGTGTTGTTTTTGGACATCACGATGCCCGGCCGCTCGGGAATTGAGCTTGCCGAGACGCTGCAGAACCTAAAGACGCCGCCGGTGGTTGTGTTTGTGACGGCGTTTGCCGAGTTTGCCGCCGATGCGTATAACCTCGATGCGGTCGACTATGTCGTCAAGCCGGTCGAGGACGCACGCCTGTCAAAGGCACTCGACAAGATCGAGGCAGCCTTGGGTGCCCGTCGTGTTATCCACGCTCCGCGCCAGCCTTTGCGTCTGACGGTGGACCGCGGGGGCAAAAAGGTGTTCATTCCCGCCGCAGACGTCTGCTACTTTGAGGCGCGCGCCGATTTTTGCAACGCCATCTGCGCCGAGGGAACGTACCTGATCAATGAGTCGATCTCTTCGCTCGAGCGTCGCTTGGTCTCCGAGGGCTTTATTCGCGTTCATCGCAGCTATCTGGTCAATTTGGAAGACGTGCACAATGTCGAGATCGGTTCCACGGGTCTTATGGAGCTCAGACTCGATCGCGTAACCTCGACGGTGCCCGTGTCCCGCCGTCGCGCTGCCGAGGTTAAAGCACACTTGGGGCTTGCGTAGACGGTCTGCGTGCCGTCGTTTACCATCGCAGGTTTGGCATGGGCGCGCGGTGGGCATAATGGGTGGCATCGAATGAAATCGAAAGGATCATTATGCCCGCGCTTATCACCCATCATCTGTTTGGCGAGGAAAGCATCGACCGTCTTCCACAGGGCGTCATCACGTCCGATGAAGAGCGCATTGCCTTTATCTTGGGCAACCAAGGCCCCGACCCGTTTTTCTTTCACATTCTGACACCGCGTGTTTCCGACTGCACGCTGCTGGCGCAGGTCATGCATCGGTCGCGCATGTCTCGTCAGTTTGCGTGCCTGCGCGACGGCGTGTCGCATCTGCTGCCGCGCGACGCCAGCTTGGGTCGTGCCTTTGCGCTGGGCCTGCTGTCTCATTACGTGCTCGACCGCAACGCTCATCCCTTTGTCTATGAGCAGCAGTTTGGCATTGTCGAGTCCGATTCAGAGCTTGAGGATTCGAGCAGTCAGGTCCATGCCGTGATCGAGAGCGACCTGGATGTGCTGATGCTGCAGCTTAAACGCGATGGCGCTACGGTTGACGATTACCCGCCGGCGGGCGAGATCGTCACCACTGATCGCATCAATCGCGTGGCCGGCGTGCTGATGAGCTATGTTGCCGGACGCGTGTACGGCATTGACATTCCGGCGGGGGAGTACGGTGCTGCCGTTGCCAATATGCAGCGACTTTACCGCGCGATTGAGCCGGCCGGCTCCGCAAAGACGCGCGCGATCTCGCTGGTTGAGGGCTTGGTGCACGATTACTCGCTGCTCGACGGCCTTGCTCATCGCGTGACGACGGAGTTGCCCGAGCGCACCGGTAACCTGGGCCATCTGACATGGAAGAATCCCTTTACCGACGAGGTCTCGAACGAGAGTTTCCCCGAGGTCTTTGATCGCGCGCTGGGCGATTACGAGTGCACGGTCGCACGTTTTATCGAGACCGGTGACATGGATGCCGTGACCAGTCACGTCAACTACAGCGGTCGCGTGCTCAATGCCGATGAGGAGTTCGACCGCGAGGAATAGGGCCCGTGCGTGCCCCTTTGCCGAATCCTTACCGGCGGTTCTGGACAATTGGGGTACGATGAACTAACTGCATATCGGGCGAATACGAAGGGTCCCTGTCCATGAAATACACCAAGCTCGAGCGTAACTGGGTTATGTATGATGTGGGCAATTCGGCCCTCGTGCTGCTCAATACCTCGGTGGTGCCCATTTACTTTAACGCCATCAATACCGGCGCTTCTTCGGCCGACCTGGTGGTCGCCTGGGGCAATGCACAGACGATCGCCTCGCTGGTCATCGCCATGCTCATGCCCATTCTGGGCGCACTTGCCGACTACGCTGGCAACAAAATCAAGTTCTTCTTGGGCTTTTTCCTCACGGGCCTGGTTCTTTGCCTGGCGCAGGCTATCCCAATGTCCGCCATGGCATTTTTGACTGTGTACGTGCTGTGCACCATCGGCCTCAACTCTTCTATGACGTTCTACGACGCCATGCTGCCCGACATTACCACCGACGAGCGCATGGACGTCGTGTCCAGCTCGGGCTATGCCTGGGGCTACATCGGTTCCACCGTGCCGTTCATCATCTGCCTGGCGCTTATCATGGGTGGTCCCGCTCTTGGTGTCCCCACCATGCTGGCAACGCGTCTGTCGTTTATCATCACTGGTGCCTGGTGGCTCATCTTTACCCTGCCGCTCATTCGCACCTATAAGCAAAAGTACGGTCGCGAGCGTGGTCCCGAGGACACCATCGGCCACATCGTGGGCGGTGTGTTCTCCGAGGTCGGACACACCATGCGCGAGATCGCCCACAACAAGACCGTGCTGGTCTACATGATCGCGTTCTTCTTCTATATCGACGGTGTGCACACGGTCATTTCTATGGCCACCAGTTACGGATCGGCCTTGGGCATCGATTCGACGCAGCTGGTCCTGGCGCTGCTCGTCACGCAGTTTGTTGCTTTTCCGTCTGCCATCATTTACGGCAAGCTCGCCGGACGCGTGGGCACGCTCAACATGATCCTGGTGGCGGTCGCCGCCTACATGGGGATTGTGCTGTTCGCCGCGTTCTTCCTAAAGACCGCCTTTGAATTCTGGGTGCTTGCCATTATGGTCGGCCTGTTCCAGGGCGGTGTGCAGGCGCTCAGCCGTAGCTACTTTGGCCGCATTATCCCCAAGGAAAAGTCCAACGAGTACTACGGCTTCTTTGACATCTTTGGTCGTTATGCAAGCGTTATGGGCACCTTCCTGGTGTCGGTCGTCACCTCGCTGACCGGCAACCCCTCGCTGGGCGTCCTGTCTATCGGCGTGCTGCTGGTGGTGGGCTTTATGCTGCTGGTCCGCTTGTCCCGCATGACTCGGGCGGCAGGGCATGCCGCATAGGAGCGAGCGGCTATTGTGCCTGTCCACGGTACTCTTTTGGGGTTATCCGCAATAAACATTGCGACTTGCGAGCAATGATTTGTCCAAGTGGGTATGATGGAATCAGCTAGGTCGCGGGGCGTCGCCTGTGTTTGGCGGCGTCCCGTTTTTGTGTTGCAGGGAGGGTAAGGCATGAACGCCACGGTCGTGATTCCAACGTATTGGGCGGGCGATGACGCTTGCGCAAACGCCCCTGGCACCTATGACCATTCGACGCGACTCAACGCCGACAATCCCGAACTCGACCGCTGCCTGGCCTCGCTTGAGCAAGTGTGCGACATCCCGCGCATCATCCTTTTGGTGGTCTGTCCTGTTTCTGCCACAGCCGATGTGTCGCTGCGCGTGCACGAGATTGTCGACGCGCATCCCACGCTCAAGGTCACCGTTGTCACCAACACCCAGGCCTCGCGCATCGCAGACCGGGTTGCTCAGATCGCGCCCAAGGGTTCGGGCGAGTGCGTGAGCCTGCGAGGCTACGGTGCCATCCGCAACATGGGGCTAGCCTGTGCCGCTGTGCTGGGGCATGACGCGGTTATCTTTTTGGATGACGATGAGGCTGTCATCGACGCCGACTTTATGAAGCGCGCGACCTATGCGTTGGGGCAGCAGACGCGTCAGGGCTTGCCGATCTTGGTCAAGAGCGGCTATTTCTACGATCGCGACGGCTCGCCGCTGGCTCCCACGGACAAGGCGGGCATCTGCCATCGTTGGTGGACCAAGCGCATCGAGTTCAACCGTTGGATGAAAAAGGCGCTCTCGGGCACCCGCATCTCGCGCTCCAACTACGTGTGCGGCGGCCTGATGGCCCTGCACGCCCGCGCCTTTACGCGTGTGGCCTTTGACCCGTTTATCACCCGCGGCGAGGACTTGGATTACCTCTTTAACATGCGTATGTTTGGCTACGACGTGTGGTTTGATAACGAGTGGACCGTGCGCCATCTGCCTCCGGAGTCCGAAAAGCGCTCACCGCGCTTTATGCAGGATGTATACCGTTGGTACTACGAACGGGCCAAGTTGACGTTCGCCGCGCATCAAAAGGAGCTCATCCCCGTTACGGCGGCATCGCTCATGCCCTACCCGGGCCCGTGGATTTCGCGCGAGCTCGACGACCGCGTGCGCAAGACCGCTATGGTCCGCAGCGTGTTTACCCGCGAGCATGAGGGCTACCTGCGCATCTGGCGCCATGGTATCGACGAGGCAAAGGCCTATGCGCGCCAAAACGCTGCAAGCTATCTGCGTTTCCAGAGCTTTTGGCCCAAGATCATGGACGGGCTTTGGCGTGACGCACAACTGATCAGTATCCTGGAGGGGGCCGAATGATCGACCGCCGCGCCCAGCGCGATAGTTCAATATCAATCTTTCGCATCATTGCCGTTGCCTGCGCCATTTGCGTGCTGGTGTACTTTATTTTTGCCTTGGTGACCGGTATCGAGCCGATCGCCACGGTGATTGCCTGCGCGCTGCTGTGCATCTTTCTGTGCATCTTTATCTTTTTGACGCTCAATCCCGATTCGGTGCGCTCCCAGTACACCGAGGAGACGCTCTCGGTGGCCTCGGCCATGCTCGAGGACATTAAGGGCGGTCTGACGCAGGAGTCGGCGCGTTTGGTGTGCCGGCGCATTTTGCCCGAGACGCGCGCCATGACGGTGGCCATCACCGACGAGGGCAACGTGCTTGCCTGCGCGGGCGAGTTTGAGGAAAAACTGCTGCCCGATACTCCCATCCACACGCTTGCCACACGCTACGTTATCGAACATGGCATCGTGCAGTCGTTCAACCGTATGGTGGATGTCGTGGGCTCGGACGGCTCGCACAACCAAGTCCCCGCCGGCATTATCGCCCCCATCAAGGTGGGCGATCGTACCGTCGGTACGCTCAAGTTCTACTACAAGACCCCGCGCGCCGTCGACCGTACCCAGTACGCGCTTGCCTCGGGCTTTGCCGAGATCTTGTCCACACAGCTCGCCATCCACGAGCTCGAGGTGCAAAAGGAGCTCACGGCGCGCGCCGAGGTGCGTGCGCTGCAGGCGCAGATTAACCCGCACTTCCTGTTCAACACGCTGAACACCATTGCATCGTTTACGCGCACCGACCCGCTGCGGGCCCGCGAACTGCTTCGTGAGTTCTCATCGTTCTATCGTGCCACGCTCGACAACTCGGGATCGCTTATTCCGGTCTCGCGCGAGGTCGCACAGACCAAGCGCTACCTTACCTTTGAGAAGGCCCGCTTTGGCGAGGACCGCGTGCTTGCGACGTTCGATGTGTCCGAGGACGTGGAAGATACGCTGGTGCCGGCGTTCGTGATCCAGCCGATTGTCGAGAACGCCGTACGTCATGGTATGGGCGATGACGACGCCCTGAGGATCGACGTGACCGTTCACCAAGACGGCGAGGATGCAATCTTGATTGCCGTGGCCGATAATGGCGTGGGCATGGATGAGGGTACCGCCGCCAGACTGTTTGACGAGCGCTCTGCCCGTCCCGACGCCAGCTCTCCCCAGGGTGGCGGCGCCGGTGTGGCCATGCACAATATTTCGGAGCGCATCCATCGCTTTTATGGGCCGCACTCCTATACGCGTGTCGAATCGGCGCCGGGCAAGGGCACCAAAGTGCTTCTTCATCTTGATTTGTCAGAGAGCATCTTTGACATTCAAGAGTAAAATAAAAGGCTACGGGCTCAACGTCATGCGACGGATGCCCGGCGTAGTTAGTTGACGAAAGGTTTTATCCCTATGCTGCGTGCGATGATTGTGGATGATGAGGCGCCGGCTCGCTCGGAGCTTCGCTTCCTGCTCGAGCAAACGGGCAAGATCGGCACGATCACGGAGGCGTCGAGCGTCCGCTCCGCCATCGAGATGCTTATGGAAAGTCGCGTGGATGTCGTGTTTCTCGATATCTCGATGCCCGGTGCCTCGGGCCTGCAACTTGCCGAGGCGCTGCATAAGCTCAAAAATCCGCCGGCGATCGTGTTTGTGACTGCGTATAGCGACCATGCGGTCGAGGCATTCGACGTCGATGCCGTCGATTATCTGATGAAGCCTGTCGAGGAAGCTCGCTTGGATCGCGCGATCGAGAAGGTCATGCAACGCGCCAAGCCGGTTACGGACAGCAAAGTGACCATCGAGCGTATCCCGGTGGAAAAGGGCGGCCGCAAGGTGCTCATTCCCGTGGACGACATCCGCTTTATCATGGCCAAGGACGATTACTCCTGCATCTATACCGTCGATGATCGCTTTTTGTCGACGACCTCGCTGGCGCAGTTTGAGGCCAAGCTCTGCGACTTTGGCTTCTTCCGTGTTCACCGCCGCTATATCGTCAACTTGGCGTGCGTTACGGACGTCGAGACGGTGCCCTCGGGCGCCATCCAGCTGGGCATTACGGGCGTCGACGAACGCGTGCCGGTTTCGCGCCGCCGCGTCGTGCCGCTCAAGAAGGCCTTGAGTCTCTAGCGCACTGGCCCCGCAGCCCTGTAGACCCATCGTCTGCGGAGCCGTGGGGCCTTTTTTGTATGTATCTGCCGAATCGTTTTTTGCGGAAGGGATCCCATGAACAGTGCAAGCGCCAAGCGTATCGACATCATCTCGGACACCCACGGCTATCTTTCGCCCGCGCTTCTGGACGAGCTCAAGGGCGCAGATCTGATCATCCACGCCGGAGACCTCACCTCAGAGATGGATTACGAGCATCTATGCACCATCGCCCCCGTGCGAGCGGTCCTAGGAAACAACGACTACTACCGCGACTACGGCCCGGATGTAGACCGTCTGGCCCTCTTCACCTACGAAGGCCTCAAATTCGCCGTAGCCCACTACCGTGAAGACCTGCCCGTGGGATCCGTAGACGTAGCCATCAACGGTCACACCCACGTAACCAAAGAAGCCCAAGTAGGCCGCTGCTTGGTACTCAACCCAGGCAGCGCCAGCTATCCAAGAGGCACCCGAGGCCCCACCATGGCCAGAATGCTCGTAAAGGACGGCAAGATCCTGAGCACCAAGTTTATTGACTTGGACTAACCGCAACAAAAACGGGGGACGCACAATGCATCTCCCGTTTTTCTTTCAGCGAAAGGCAGAGCTTCAACAAGAACCTAAGACACTCCCGCCGAGGAGAACGGGGACCTCGAGCCGCGAAGCGGTGAGCAACAACAACAGCTCGAACTAAGTGACGGCAGGGAGGGTCTCCGGGGCCGGCGGGCGCGGGTTAAGTTTGTCGCGAGTTCCGCACGCAAAGGAAAGCACTTAATGTGCTTTCCGTCTTG
>NZ_QRTA01000018.1:12365-38107 GCF_003457875.1 Collinsella sp. AF28-5AC
GCACTTAATGTGCTTTCCGTCTTGCGCAGGACTGTAGAGCAGCAAACTTAACCCGCGCCAGCCGGCCCCGGAGACCCTCCCGGAGGGCCCAAAAAATATTTTCAAAAAAGTTGTTGCGCACCGGACAGACTTCTGTGTATACTAATCCCCGCAGCGCACGCGAGCGGAAACAAACGCGAACGACTGCCTGGGGAGTTAGCTCAGTTTGGTTAGAGCGCCGGCCTGTCACGTCGGAGGTCGCGGGTTCGAGCCCCGTACTTCCCGCCAACGCAATTAAAGCCACGTCTTCGGACGTGGCTTTTTGCGTTAGATGCACTTTGTTTCGATAGAACGATCGCCCTGGCGCATCTTCGCCCAGAATCCCCGCCCCTTCGGGAACGCAAGTAAAATCTAATAAGTATATTTGTCTGAACAACAGCTTTGTTGCGCAACACCTGTTCAACGAGACAGGGGGTTAGGCTATACTAAATTGCACTGTAGGCCGCATCTGATGCATTTCGCTCCAAGCGCGGCATTCAGTGGATATCCGATTTACCATTTGGATGTCCTGCGGTCATTTAGCGTCTCGACACAAGCTCGGCCCCGGAGCTCGTTCGAGCTGTTCGTATTCCTTGAAAGGGGAAAAATGGACATATCGAGGAAGACTGATTACGCCCTTCGTATGTTGGCGATGCTTGCCGAGGATCCGGAGCGTTTGCTTTCTGTTCGCACCGCTGCCGAAGAGGTCAATGTCCCGTATTCGTTTGCCCGCTCGATTCAGCACGGTTTGGTCCAGGCCGGTATTGTGGAGAGCCTGCGTGGCGTCCACGGTGGCATGCGTCTCAAGGTCAGTCCGGACGACGTTACCATTCGTCAGGTCGTCGAGGCCGTTCAGGGCCCTATGGTTATGAATGATTGCACCGCACCCGATGGCGACTGTGCGCGCATGGGCACGTGCTGCTATCATCCCCTGTGGGCCGGAGCTCAAGCATTGATGCGCGACTACCTCGATTCCGTTTCGCTCGGCGACATCGTCGCTCACCGCCAGTTCCCGGCCGTCGATCCCAAGTTCGCCGACCGCGAAGCGTTTCCCGAGTACGCCACCTGCGCGTTCGCTTGCCGGGAGGAATAGCGCCGCATAAGGAGCATAGCCATGATTCAGGACCCCTTTCGTTCGATGATTCGTTCGGAAGGGGTCTTGCGTTATCGCGACCTTCCGTGGCGCCGCACGCGCGATCCGTACATCATTTGGCTTTCTGAGGTCATGCTGCAGCAAACACAGGTGCCGCGCGTGGAGACGCGTATGCCGGCGTGGCTCGATCGCTTTCCGACCGTGCAGGCGCTTGCCCAGGCCGCGCCTTCCGATGTTTTGGACGCTTGGCAGGGGATGGGCTACAACCGACGCGCTCTGGCGCTTCACGGGGCCGCTCAGCGCGTTGTAGAGGACTGGGACGGGGAGTTTCCGCGCGAGACGCGTGACTTGGTCGCTCTGCCTGGTATTGGACCGGCAACGGCGCAAGGTATCCGGTCGTTTGCGTTTGATCTTCCGGGCGTGTATCTGGAGACCAACGTGCGCACGGTCTTTCTGCATCACTTCTTTCCCGATGTACCGGCTGTTCCCGATCGCGAGCTGGTGCCGCTGGTTCAGGCGGCCTGTCCGGCGGCCCCCGGTGCGGCGACCGACGAGATCGCTCCCTTTGCCGCGCCGCTCGATGATGCCGATACGCCGCGCGCGTGGTATTACGCGTTGCTAGATTACGGCGCATATCTAAAAAAGACGTTGCCCAATCCGTCCAGGCGCTCGGCGGGCTATAGCCGTCAATCAAAGTTTGAGGGCTCACGTCGCCAAAAGCGCGCGCATATCGTGCGCATGTTGCTGGCAGCGCGCGATGGCCAACCGGCGGGGATTATGCTTGCTGATGCCGTGGTGGGCGTTAACGATATGGAAGCGGCGGCTGGGCGCGGGCCGGTCGAGCGCGAGCTTGTCGCGGGCATTCTGGCCGACCTGGAGCGTGAGGGCTTTTGCCGAGCCGAGGGCGATCGCTGGCTGAGCATCTAGCCCGTGCAAATCTGAAGAACAGGATTGTAAGGTTTAGATTTCCGACATGAGGGCATCCTAAAGACGAGGCCGCTCGAAGCCTACGGGCGGCATGCGTTGAAGGGAAGTACACCTATGGATTTTGAGAACTCCCAAACCAAGAAGAACCTTGAGACCGCTTTTGCTGGCGAGTCTCAGGCGCATACCAAGTATCGCTACTATGCATCCAAGGCCAAAAAGGACGGCTACGTTCAGATCTCGAATATCTTTGCCGAGACGGCGGGTAACGAGTCCGAGCACGCCAAGCTGTGGTTTAAATATCTGCACGATGGCGCCGTCCCCGATACCTTGGACAATCTGCGCGATGCCGCCGCGGGAGAGAACTACGAGTGGACCACGATGTACGACGAGTTCGCCAAGACCGCCGAGGAAGAGGGCTTTGCCGAGATTGCCGCAAAGTTCCGTGGTGTCGCCGCCGTCGAGAAGGCCCACGAGGAGCGCTACAACAAGCTCGTCGAGCGCATCGAGTCGGGCGAGGTGTTTGAGCGCGAGGGCGTAAAGGTGTGGAAGTGCCTGAACTGCGGGCACCTGCACGTTGGTGCCGAGGCGCCTGAGGTGTGCCCGGTGTGTAACCACCCCAAGGCGTACTTTGAGGAGCAGGTGGTGAACTACTAGCGCGTGGCGCTAGCGTGAGCTGGGCCGGGAGGGCCGGACTACCTTCCCTCCTCGCTCACGGCTTCGCAGGGTCGCGTTGAGGGAAGGTAGTCCGGCCCTCCCGGCCCGCTTTGGGTCGTCGCGTGCTCGTTACGGAAAAGCTGATAAGAAGTTTGTGTGCCGCCCCGATAGGGGCGGCACGTTTTTGTATGGGGACTGGTTGGGACGGCACCGTTCATGGGTGGGGTACACTGGGTAGCGACTTTTCGTTTATCTACTACCTGATGGGGTGTTTTTTATGGGTAAGAAATCTCGGGCTCGGGTTGCTGCAGCGGGGACACGTAAGGATCCTGAGCGTCGGGTTGTTAAGGGCGGCAAGGCAAAGCGTGCCGATAAGGAGAAGAAGGTCGGTGCGCATGCTCATCCTGAGTGGGCGCCTCATTTGAATTCGGCTAGTGAGGATTTGACTGCCAAGTTGTTTACTCTGGTCGAGGTAATTTTGGGCGTGGTGCCCCTTGTGGTTATCGGTTTGTTCTTGGCTTCGAAGGACGCCACGAGTGTCGATAAACTCACCGAGGTCTTTTCGCAGGACCCCTCGATGGTGGTCACGTTTATTTCTGCGTGTTTACAGCCGTTTGTAGCGTACATGCTGTATATGGTCTACCGCAAATACTGCGAGGGCGACGCTGGTTTTGTCGCCGGCAACCTGATCGGTCTTTTGTGCTCCGAGATCCTACTGCTCAATATCCCGGGCGTCATCGGCATGGGCATCTTGTTGTGGCGTGTTTGGCGCAACGTCGCTCCGCACTTTGAGAGCTGGTTGTTTGAGCGCCGTGCAATGGGCGTGCTGGTTGATATCGCGGGTTCGCTCGTGATCCTAGTCCTGGCGTTTATGTGTGCCACCGCCGCCCGAGGTCTCGCAGGCATGTAAAGCTGCCTTCACCGATTGCGGAGCACAGGGCGGGGAAACACCTTTCCCTCTCGCTCACGGCTCCGCAGGTCGCGCGAGGGAAAGGTGTTTCCCCGCCCTGTGCTCCGGCTTCGGGTCGTCGCGTGCTCGCTACTGAAAAACTGATAAGAAGTTAGCGTGCCGCCCCTTTTGGGACGGCACGTTTTTGTGTGGGGTCCCTGTCTTCACAATTTTCGTCAAGCTTTTGGTTAGATTTTGGTCAGTTGGCGTAAGGGTGGAAGGCCAAAAGATTGCTGGCGAAAAAAGCTCAGAGAAAGTGCTGGTAGGGGAGTTGTTGAGCTTTTCGACGGCTTTTGAGCAAAAGAAACTTTGTGGCTATTGCCGGCGATTGCGTTGTCGCGGTCATGGCGGTGCGGGATGCTGGTCGTAAGCGTCGAATGCTCCGATTTTGGAGGCCAGCATGGATCTGTTTCTTGAGACTCCGCAGCAACAAGCTGAGCGCATGCTGCGTCAGCAGCAACGACTCATGGAGATGCAAATGCAAGGGGCGGCAGCCCAGCCCTTTGCGCAAAATGTCGTGCCCGCTGCTGTACCTGCGGCTGTGCCCGGGTGTGACTCGGCGCCAGAGGCCTATTCCGTACAGCAGGATTCATATGCGCAGGAGCTCGCGTTCGATAAACGTCGTGCGCGTCACCGTCTCTGGGCCCAGCGCCTGCGTACGCTGGCGATGATCGTGCTGATCCCGATGGGGCTCGCGACAATCTTCTTGGCCTCATATGCCCTCACGTGCATCCTCAACGGCGCCTCGCCCAATGAGGTACTTCAGCACTTGGCAGCTCTTGGTCAGCGCTTGGGGGATGTCGCAGCAACCATCCGCGCCAGCTGGGAGAGCTAGCGGACCAGCACCCATAGCGCAAAGGTAACTTGTCTGCGCTCGATTGGACATGAGCTGCGTTTGACAGGGTAAGATTAATCGCGGTTTTGATTGGTGCTCGATTGGGCTTGTTGGGCGGAGTTTATGTCTGCTATTGATATTGTGCTTGTTGTGATCGCCTTGGTGGCGGTGGGGGTTGCTGTGGCTTGCGCCCTCCAGCTCAAGAGCCTGCGTGCCGAGCTGCGGGAGCGTGGCGACAGTAGCGCGGAAACGCTGGCAGCGCTCGAGCAGGCCAACAGCACGCTCGACATCCTGAACGTCGCGTTGGCCGAAACCCGTCGCACGGCAAATGCCATCGCGCAGCAGCAGACGACCGATGCGGCCGTGGAGCAGCAACGCTACCTGACCATCGCGCGAGAGTTCTCGCAGGCCGGCGACCGTATGGATGACCTGCGCCGCGAGACGGCCCAACAGCTCGGCGCCAACCGCGAGGGCATCGAGCAGCGCCTGGACAAGGTGCGCGAGACGGTCGATGCCCAGCTGGGCGCCATCCGCAAGGACAACAACGTGCAGCTCGATCAGATGCGCGCGACGGTGGACGAGAAACTCTCCCGTACGCTCAACGATCGCCTGTCTGCATCGTTTAAGCAGGTGAGCGACCAGCTCGAGGCCGTGTACAAGGGCCTGGGCGACATGCAGTCCATCGCCACCGGCGTGGGCGACCTTAAGCGCGTGCTGGGCAACGTGAAGGCGCGTGGCATTTTGGGCGAGGTGCAGCTGGGTGCAATTCTGGCGGACATCCTTACACCCGACCAGTATCTGGAAAACGTCGCCACCAAGCCCGGCGCCTCGGAGCGCGTTGAGTTTGCCGTCAAGCTGCCGGTGGACGAGGGCGACCCCGTGCTGCTGCCGATTGACTCCAAGTTTCCGGGCGACGCGTACGAGCACTTGCTCGACGCGCAGGAGTCGGGCGATGCGGAGACCGTGGCGGCTGCGCGCAAGACGCTCGACACCATGGTCAAGCGCGAGGCTAGAGACATCTGCGAAAAGTACCTGAGTGTGCCGGCAACGACCAACTTTGGCATCATGTTCGTGCCGTTTGAGGGGCTATACGCCGAGATCGTCAGCCGCCCCGGGCTTATCGAGACCCTGGGCCGCGACTATCACGTCAACGTTGCCGGCCCCAGCACCATGGCCGCCATTCTCAACAGCCTGCAGATGAGCTACCAGACGTTTAGGCTGCAAAAACGTACCGACGACGTACTGCGCGTGCTCTCCGCCGTCAAGGCCGAGCTGCCGCGTTATCAGGCGGCGCTGCGCCGCGCCCAGCAGCAGATCGAGACCGCGGGCAAAACGGTCGAGGGCATCATTACCACGCGCACCAACGTCATGGAGCGCAAACTCAAGGACATCGACGCGCTGGAAGACGCGCGGGAGGCCGACGCGATTTTGGGCTTGGAGTCCGCAGGCCTGCCCGCAGACCAAGAGGACGAGGACTAGCCGAAAAGCGGCGGGGCACCAGCGTGGACGCGGGGCGCGGGCGCTTTTCGCGTCGCGCTTGACTGAAGCGCGCTTCAATGTGCAACAATGGCCTTTCGCCCTATCAGACGCGAAAGGAAGCCCATGTCTCAGAGAAGCACCAGCCCGCTCAAACGCTCGACCGTGCGCCGCACGCTGCAGCGTTTTTGGGATGTCACGCGCACGCAGCCGCTGATCGTCTTTCTCTCGGTGTTCTCGTCGGCGGGCTACATCTTTTTGCTCACGTTTGCCAACACCTACGTTATGGCCCTCATCGTCGATCGTGTCCAGGCCGGCCCCGTAGCGGGCGACCAGGTGTTTGAGGTCTTCGGTCCCTACATTTTGGCGCTCGTGCTCGTCAACCTGGTGGGCCAGATCCTCTCCAAGCTGCAGGACTACACCGTCTACAAGCTCGAGATCGCGGGCAACTATCACCTGGCGCGCCTGTGCTTCGACACGCTCTCCAATCAATCCATGACATTCCACACCAGCCGCTTTGGCGGATCGCTTGTGAGCCAGACGAGCCGTTTTATGAGCGGCTACACGGGTCTGGTCGACGTGACGGTGTATTCGCTCATTCCCACCATCACCTCGGTTGTCTGCACGGTGACGGCGCTCGCTCCGGTGGTGCCCACATTTACCGTGATCCTGGTGGGCATCATGGTCGTCTACATCGCGTTTGTCTGGCTTATGTACAAGCGCATCATGCCGCTTTCGGCCGCGACGTCCGCCGCACAAAACAAGCTCTCGGGCGTGCTCTCCGACGCGGTCACGAACATCTTGGCCGTCAAGACCTGCGGGCGCGAGGACTTTGAACGCGATCTGTTCGACACCGCCGACCGCGCCGCGCGCGATGCCGAGACGGTCTCGATGCACGCCATGATGCAGCGCAACTTTACGACCTCGGGCCTTATCGTCATCACCATGGCCGTGGTGAGTGTGTTCGTGGCGGGCGGCAACGCGTGGTTTGGCATCTCGGCCGGCTCGCTCGTCATGATCTTTACCTACACCTATAACCTCACCATGCGCCTGAACTACGTGAGTTCCATGATGCAGCGCATTAACCGCGCGCTGGGTGACGCCGCCGAGATGACGCGCGTGCTGGACGAGCCGCGTTTGGTGGCAGACGACCCGGACGCCTCTGAGCTCAAAGTGACCGAGGGCGCGATTGATTTTGAGCACCTGAGCTTTGCGTACCGTGACGCTGCGGCGGGCGAGAACGTGTTCGATGACCTGACACTTCATGTGGCGGCGGGCCAGCGCGTGGGCCTGGTGGGCAAATCGGGCTCGGGTAAGACGACGCTCACCAAGCTGCTGCTGCGTCTGGACGATGTTCAGGGCGGCCGCGTGCTTGTGGACGGTCAGGATGTCTCGCACTGCACGCAGCAGAGCCTGCGCCGCCAGGTTGCCTACGTGCCGCAGGAGGCGCTGCTGTTCCACCGCTCCATTCGCGAGAATATCGCCTACGGCCGCCCCGATGCCACCGACGAGCAGGTCCGCGAGGCCGCGCGCCTGGCCAATGCCCTGGAGTTTATCGACCGCTTGCCCCGTGGCTTTGACACCATGGTGGGCGAGCGCGGCGTTAAGCTTTCGGGCGGCCAGCGCCAGCGCGTGGCCATTGCCCGCGCCATCCTAACCGACGCGCCGATTCTAGTGCTCGACGAGGCGACCTCTGCCCTCGATAGCGAGTCCGAGGCGTTGGTGCAGGAAGCTCTCGAGAACCTGATGCGCGGCCGCACCTCCATTGTGGTGGCGCATCGCCTGTCCACCGTGGCGGCGCTCGACCGCATCGTGGTGCTGGCGGATGGCGAGATCGTCGAGGACGGCACGCATGTGCAGCTCGTCGAGGCGGGCGGCGAGTACGCGAGCCTGTGGAGCCGTCAGACCGGCGCATTCTTGGAGGCGTAAACGTCTCGGACGTGGGACAATTGTGCCCATAAGTTTATTGTGCCATTGAGCCGAGGAGTCGTTATGCCACGCGAGACCAATGCCGCCAAGCGCGAGCGCGCCATCGAGGTGTGTGAGCGCCTCAACCGTCGCTATGGCCCGGTCGAGTGCTTTTTGGACCACGAGAATCCCTTCCGCCTGCTGATCGCGGTGCTGCTTTCGGCGCAAACGACCGATGCGCAGGTCAACAAAGTGACGCCGCGGCTGTTTGCCCAGTGGCCCACGCCCGAGGCCATGGCCGGGGCGAGCGTAGCTGACGTGGCGGACACCATCAAGTCGCTCGGCTTTTATAAGAGTAAGGCCAAGCACGCCGTGGAGGCCGCGCAGATGATCGTCGCCGACTATGGCGGCGAGGTGCCGGCCGACATGAAGGAACTCGTGAAGCTGCCGGGCGTGGGACGCAAGACGGCGAACATCGTGCTCAACGTGGGGTATGGCATCGTGGAGGGCATTGCGGTGGACACGCACGTCAACCGCATTGCGCACCGCCTGATGCTGAGTCCCAAGACACATGCCAAGGAGCCGCTCAAGACTGAGCAGGATCTGCTCAAGATTTTGCCGCACGAGTATTGGGGGTCGGTCAACCATCAGTGGATCACCTTCGGTCGCGAGATCTGCGACGCCCGCAAACCCAAGTGTGACGAGTGTCCGCTGGCAGATTTGTGCCCCAGCGTACGGGTGGCGGGGTAGGGCGGAACGCATCTTCGTCTGGCGTTTTTTGCGGGGCTGGGTTTGCCCTTGAGCCGGAGTCCTCTCCATGCGCTACCATGACAGACAATGTATTTGACGTACGACCCGCCGAGCTTGCCCCGGCGGGCTTTTGGCGTTGCGATGCCGGAGGAACAGCATGCTCATTCACCGTATAGCCGCGCAGCTCTACACTGCCGAGGCGCTGCAGACCGTCGAGGCCGGACTCGATGCCGGCGAGGACGTGACGCTGGCCGTGTCGCAGTCGGGCCGCACGCTTATGGCGGCCGCCCAGTTTGCGCGCCGTCCGCGCCCGACGGTCTACATTGTGAGTGGCGAGGATGCGGCCGATCGCGCCGCGCGCAGCCTTGCCGCCTACGTGGGCCTGGCGCACGTGTGCCGTTTTCCCGAGCGCAAGGACTATCCGTGGCGCGAGCAGGCGCCCGACGATGCCGTGGTGGCGCAGCGCTGCGAGGCTCTGGGGCGCATCGTGCGCGGGGACAACTGCATCATGGTTGCCTCGGCCCGCGCGCTGCTGCGCTGCGTGCCGCCGGTCGAGAGCCACTACTGGGAGTCCACGACCTTTGCGGTGGGCGAGGAGATTCCTTTTGACGAGGTGCCGCATCGCCTGGTGGGCATGGGCTACACCAATGCCGGCGCCGCTGATGCGCCCGGTCTGTTCCGCATTCACGGCGACACCGTCGAGGTGTTCCCCGCGCAGGAAAAAGCACCCGTGCGCATTGAGTTCTTTGGCGACGAGATCGACCGCATCCGCCGCATGGTGGGTTCCACGGGCCAGACCATCGGCAACGAGGACAGCATCGAGATTTTCCCCTGTCGCGAGCTCGCACTCACCGACGACGCCGTCCACAACATGCATGTGGCGCTCTATCGTGCCAGCCAGGACGACAGCAAACTGGCGGCGCTGCTCGAGATGGTGGATGCGCGCATCGTCACGCCCGAGCTCGATCGCTTTTTGCCGGTGATGTACGGCCAGACCGTGAGCCCGCTGGCGCACGTGAGCGGCAAGGCGCTCGTGGTGCTGTCCGAGCCGCGCTCGCTGTTCGACGATTGCCTGCGTGCCTACGAGGATATCGAGGCACGTGCCGGCGAGGCGGGGGTCGACCGTCTGGACGGCCTGTACGTGCGTGCCCAGCAACTCGACTTTGGTGCCCAGCAGCGCCTTAACTACGTGAGCTTGATTCGTGCCGGCGGTGCGGTGACGGCAGAGCTCAAGATTGAGCAGCCGGCCATCGCGGGCTCGGACAATCGCTTTATGACGCGCATCCAGGAGGTCGTGGGCAAGCGCTATGCCTGCGTATTTGCCATCCCCGACCGCGGTGCGCGCGAGTCGATGGAGCTCACCTTTGGCGATGAGGGTATTACTTTTGAGGAGTCGCTGACGGCCGCGCCCGAAAACGCGGGCGCTATTGGCGACCGTGTGCGCGTGGCAGCGGCGGATTCTGCCGATCGTGCTGTCCGCCAGGATGCTCATGCTGCAATTCGCGAACGCAAGGCCGACGCGCTCAACGCCCGCTCGCTCGAGGCAGGTGCCGCCCAGGCTGCCGCCGGCGCCACCGTGCCCACCATCTCGCGCGGACGCGTGACCTTTGTCGATGCCGCCTTGCCGCAGGGCGTGGTGGTGCCCGATGCCAACCTGGCCGTGTTCTCGATCGCCGACCTCAACGCCCGCATGGACGCCAACCGCGCGCGCAGCCGCCGCAAGGTGGACATTACGCAGATCACGTTTCCGTTTAAGCCGGGCGACTACGTGGTGCACGCCACTCACGGCATCGCGCTCTTTAGCGAGATCGCGCGCCAGGAAGTGGGCGGCAAGGAGCGCGACTACTTTTTGCTGGAATATGCCGACGGCGACAAGCTCTACGTGCCGCTCGAGCAGGTTGACCGCATCACACGCTATGTTGGCCCCGACGGCGACAAGCCGCGCCTGACCAGGCTCAACACCGCCGACTGGACGCGCGCCACCAACAAGGCGCGCAAGAACGCCAAAAAGCTGGCGTTTGACCTGGTCGACCTGTATACGCGCCGCTCGTCGATTACCGGTATCGCCTGTCCGCCCGACACGCCCGAGCAGATTGAGATGGAGGAGAGCTTCCCCTACGACGAGACGCGCGACCAGCTGGAGGCTATCGCCGACATCAAGGCGGACATGGAGGCGCCCAAGCCCATGGACCGCCTGCTGTGCGGCGACGTGGGTTTCGGCAAGACCGAGGTCGCCCTGCGCGCGGCGTTTAAGTGCGTGGACTCCGGCCGCCAAGTCATGGTGCTCTGTCCCACGACCATTCTGGCCCAGCAGCACTACGAGACGTTCTTTGAGCGCTTTGCCCCGTTTGGCCTCGAGGTCGAGGTGCTCAGCCGCTTCCGCACCCCGGCGCAGCAAAAGCGCGCGCTCAAGGCGTTTGCCGAGGGCACGATCGATGTGCTCATCGGCACGCACCGCTTGCTTTCTGCCGACGTGAACCCCAAGAACCTGGGCATGGTGATCATCGACGAAGAGCAGCGCTTTGGTGTGCAGCACAAGGAGCAGCTCAAGAACCTGCGTGAGCAGATTGACGTGCTCACGCTTTCGGCAACGCCGATTCCGCGAACCATGCAGATGGCCACGAGCGGCGTGCGCGACATGAGCCTGATCACCACGCCGCCGACCGGGCGCCGCCCCGTGATCGTGCACGTGGGGGAGTACGACCCCGATGTGGTGAGCGCGGCGATTCGCCTGGAGGTGGGTCGCGGCGGCCAGGTGTACTACGTGTCCAACCGCGTCAAGACCATCGACGACGCCGTGGCGCGCGTGCACGAGGCCGCGCCCGAGGCGCGCGTGGGCGTGGCGCACGGCAAGATGAGTCCGCGCGAGGTCGAGGACGTGATGATCGAGTTCGCGACCAAAAAGATCGACGTGCTCATCGCCACGACCATCGTGGAGAGCGGCATCGACAACGCGTTCGCCAACACGCTCATCATCGAGGACTCGCAGCGCCTGGGCCTGGCACAGCTCTACCAGCTCAAGGGCCGTGTGGGCCGTTCTGCCACACAGGCCTACGCATACTTTATGTTCCCGGGCGAGCTGCCGCTCACCGAGGAGGCAACGGCGCGCCTGACCGCACTGTCCGAGTTCCAGGACTTGGGCAGCGGCATGCGCATCGCCATGCGCGACCTGGAGATTCGTGGCGCCGGCTCGCTTATGGGCGCCGAGCAGCACGGCAATCTGTCGAGCGTGGGCTTTGACCTGTTTACACAGATGCTGGGCCAGGCCGTGGCCGAGGCGCGCGGCGACGACGACGCCGGCGTGGAGGCGGCGAGCGTGGGCATTAACCTGCCGGCCGATTACTTCTTGTCCGAGGAGTACCTGCCGGCGGTGGATCAGCGCGTGCTCGTGTACCGTAAGCTCGCAGCGGCCGAGGACTTGGAGAGCATCGATGAGGTGCAGGAAGAGACCGAGGCCGCGCATGGCGAGCTGCCGTTGGCAGGGCTCAACCTGTTCAACCGCGCGCGCATCCGTATTCGCGGCGAGCGCCTGGGGCTCGAGAGCGTCACGCTCAGCGGCGGTCGCATCACGTTTTTGGGCGTCGACGTGCCCAAGAAGGTGGCCTTTGAGCTTAAGACCCGCTATGGCGCGGTGAGCTTCCCCAAGAGCCGCAAGCTGTCGGTGCCCTACAAGGCGGGCGCCGGTGTGGGCAGCGGCCTGGGCCGCGGTCTCGACGCCAACGACGAGGCCGGTCCCGTGGCGGCCGCACTCATGCTGCTGCAGCAGCTGGGTGCTAGCGATGATGAATAACAGGTAGGTGGCGTGGCGGGACAAGGATTCTTTGCCCCGCCACGTTGCAGGTTGAAAACTTCGCCCGATGGAAAGGAAAGCATGTTCGGGTACATCTATAAGAAAGACGTCGCCGCTATCGCGGTCGTCCTGTGCCTTTGTCTGGGCGTGGGCAGCTTCTTCGATTACCAGATCTCGAGCGCGCTGTTCAACATCGCCAGCATGTACGGCCGCTTTATCGAGGCCGCCGGCGAGCTGCCGTTTGAGCTGACGGCGAGCGTCGCAGGCGTTATGCTCGTACGCGCGGTGCGTCCCGACTCCAGGGGGAGCAAATGGCTCGCCGTGCTGGGCGTTCTGGTCAACGTGGGCCTGGTCGGCTACGAGATCGTTTCGTCCCTGCGGGTTGGCGGCAAACTCATCGTGGTTCAGTTGGTGCTGACGTTTGTGCTGGTCATCGCGGCCAACCTCATCGCCTATCGCCTTACGCGCGACACCGCGCCCGACGATCTCACGCGCTGGGCGTTGATGGTGCTTGCCGTGTGGGTCGCTCAGGCCATTATCCTCAACGTGATCGTCAAGCCACTGTGGTCGCGCCCGCGCATGCGCGTGATCGAGGTGACGCAGGGGCTCGATTTTCAGCCGTGGTGGGTGATCGGCAACCCCGACAAGTGGACCTATATCGCCGCCGGCGTGATCAAGGACGGCTTTAAGTCGTTTGCGAGCGGACACACGGCACACGCGGCGATCGGCCTTATGCTCGCCGGGCTTCCCGCGGCGGCCTTTAAGGAAAAGCCGTCGCGCCGCCGCGCGGTCTTTTGGGTCGCCGCTGTGGTTGCGGCGTTCGTCGCCTTTGGTCGTATCGTGATCGGTGCGCACTTTTTGAGTGACGTGAGCTGCGGCTTTGCCCTGGTGCTGGCGCTTGAGTGCCTTGCCGCGCGCATTGCCTATCCGAGCGGCGTACAATAGCGGCACCTGAATCATCGGGCTCGTGCCCGGCTAGAGAGGATTACCATGCTCGCGTTTAACAACGACTATTCCCACGGCGCACATCCGGCAGTGCTGCAGGCGCTCGTCGACACTAATATGGAGCCGCAGCCCGGCTACGGCACCGATGCACACACCGAGCGTGCCAAGCGGCTCATCCGTGAGGCCTGTCAGGCTCCCGATGCCGACGTATTTTTCCTGGTGGGCGGCACACAGGCCAACGCGACGGTGATTGACATGCTGCTTGCGCCCTACGAGGGCGTCGTTGCAGCCGAGACCGGCCACGTTGCCTGCCACGAGGCGGGTGCCATCGAGTTTGGCGGCCACAAGGTGCTTACCATTCCCGGCTACGAGGGCAAGATGCATGCCGAGGAGCTCGACAGCTATATCCAGGCGTTTTACGAAAACGAGAGCTACGAGCACACGGTGTTCCCAGGTGCCGTGTACGTGAGCCTATCGACCGAGTACGGCACGCTGTACTCCGCCGCCGAGCTTGCGGCGATTCATGCGGTGTGCCAGAAGCGCCAGATTCCGCTGTTTGTGGATGGCGCCCGTCTGGCCTATGCGCTGGCGGCCGATGAGTGCGACATTACCCTGCCCGAGCTGGCGCAGCTGTGCGACGTGTTCTACATTGGCGGCACCAAGTGCGGCGCGCTTTGCGGCGAGGCTGTGGTGTTTTGCGGCATACACGCTCCGGCGCATCCCATTCCGCGCATTAAGCAGCACGGTGCGCTGTTGGCCAAGGGCCGCCTGACGGGCGTCCAGTTTGAGGCGCTCTTTACCGATGGCCTGTATTTTGAGATTGGCCGTCAGGCGATCGAAACCGCGCAGGCGCTTCGTCGCGTGCTGCACGAGCACGGCTACCGGTTCTTCTTGGAGACGCCGACTAACCAGCAGTTCGTGATTCTGCCCAACGAGGACATGGCGCGCATTCGCGAGCATGCGGCGATCGAGTACTGGGAAAAGTACGACGAGACCCACACGGTGGTGCGCTTTTGCACCAGCTGGGCCACGACGCAGGAGGATATCGACGCGTTGGCGGCGGTTCTGTAGCCTGATGTAATGACGAGGGGCCGCCTTGCGCTGGGTTTGGCGCAAGGCGGCCTTTGTTTTTGAGGGGGAAGGGTTGTATGACCGAGATGTCCGAGCCGACGATTCGCCTGGCGACGCCCGATGATGCGCCGGCGTTGCTTGCCATCTATGAGCCGTATGTGCGCCAGACGGCGATTACCTGCGAATACGAGGTGCCGAGCGTTGAGGAGTTCGCCGGGCGCATCGAGCGCACGCTCAAGCGCTATCCGTATTTGGTGATGGAGCTGGATGGGCGTCCGGTAGGTTATGCCTATGTGAGTCCGCTCAACAGCCGCGAGGCATACGACTGGTCGGTCGAGACATCGATCTACCTGGCGCGTGATGTGCGCCACGGCGGGCTGGGCCGCAAGCTGCATGACGCGCTCAAGCAATGTCTGGTCGCGATGGGCATCACCAACATGTGCGCGCTCATCGCCGTGCCGCACGACAAGGACGACGAGTACCTGACGCACAACAGCCAGGACTTCCATGCCCATATGGGGTATCGCCTGGTGGGTGCCTTCGACCGCTGCGCCCAAAAGTTCGGTCGCTGGTACGACATGTGTTGGATGGAGCTGGTCCTGGCCGAGCGCACGCCCAACCAACCCAAACCAACCTGGTTCCCCGACCTCCCCAAACCTACCATTTAGGGACAGGTTAGCCGATGGGCTCGGTGTATTTGGCGCGGTCGGTGCGCTGGATGCGCTTGGAGACATGGAGCGGGCGGCCGTCGGTGTCGTAGACGTAGTCGGTGATCAGGATCAGCGCCTGCCCGCGCTCAACGTTGAGCAAAAACGCCTCGTTTTGCGAGGCATAGCACACCTCAAAGGTCTTATGTCCCTGTGCCGGCGCGCGATGGAATTCTTGGCGCAGCGTGGCGTAGAGTGAACCGTTGATATCGCGATCGATGAGCGCCTCAAAGCTTGGCGGCAGATAGGTGGTCTCCAGGCACAACGGCGCATCGTCCAGATAACGCAGGCGGACAAGTTTGACGAGCTTGCTGCCCACGGCGGCATCAAAGAACTTAGCTATGCTGCCGCCCGCCTTGGTAAAGCCCGAGTCCACCGTGCGCGTGGTGGGCTTCATGCCCTGACCCTGGACCTGCGCCGTATAGCTCGAAAACACCAGGTTGTTCTCGTGGAGCGCCGGCGTGTCGGCCACAAAGGCGCCGCGCCCGCGCTCGGTTCGAACCAGACCCTCATCGACGAGCACCTTAAGAGCATGGCGCACGGTGCTGCGCGACAGCCCCGATTCGTCCATGAGTTCCATCTCGGACGGCAGCTTGTCTCCGCGTGCGTAGATGCCGGCGGCGATGCGGTCACGCAGCGTACCCGCCAAGCGCTCGTATTGGGCCAGTTTCTTCTTAGACGAAGCATTCATGCGATCAACCTGTATCTAACTTGTATGTGAATCTAATTAAGCATGTATCCAATACAACAACAAAACCGCTGGTAGCTAGTTATCGAAAACCGCATCAGCAAATTATCTAAGACAAATATAGCATACAACTAGTCGACATAGCCAAAACATGTATGTAACTTGTATGCCTGTGATGAGCATCAAACGAGAAGAAAGGCTGATGCACGATGACTACTCAGGAACAGGTTAAGGATGTCGTCTCCCAGGTTTTGGCTGACAAGGTAGACAAGGGCGGCATCAAGCGCGTCGTGTGGATTGGCGCTGGCGGATCCAACGGCGGCAACTATCCTGCCCAGTACTTTATGGAGCACGAGGCCACGCAGGTCGTGAGCTCCAGCTACACCAGCAACGAGTTCGTGCACGCAACCCCTGCCTACGTTAACGAGAACACCCTGGCCGTCGTCGTGTCCATGCGCGGTACCAAGGAGACCATCGTCGCCGCCCAGGTCGCCAAGGACCACGGCGCCAGCACCATCGCAATCTATGTCGACGAGTCCGGCCTCACCGAGGTCTGCGACTACAAGATCCAGTATGACAGCCTGGCCGTCGACGAGTCCTGCATGGGCCGTACCAACTCCGCCGTCGTGACCATGATCGCCATGGAGCTCACGCAGCAGACCGAGGGCTATGCCGAGTACGAGACCGCTATGGCCGCCTTCGACCTGGTTGACCCCATCTATCGCAAGGCCGTCGAGTACACCCGTCCGCTTGCCGCCAAGTGGGCCGAGCAGAACGCCGACAAGCCCTGCATTAACGTCATGGCCCAGGGCCCGCTCTTTGGTGCTGCCTACGTCTTTAGCATCTGCAACGTGCAGGAGATGCTGCAGATCGACTCCTGCACCATCAACACCTGCGACTTCTTCCACGGCCCCTTCGAGATCCTGGACAAGCGCACCTCGCTGTTCCAGCTCATCAGTGTCGGCCGCAGCCGCTGCAACGACGAGCGCGGCATCCGCTTCGTCAACCAGTACGGTGGCGAGCGCGTCTATCAGCTCGACGCCAAGGAGCTCGGCCTCAACGACATCAAGGACAGCGTGAGCGAGTACTTCAACCACCTGATCTTCGCCCCGATCCTCAACAATGTGTACATGCGCGCGCTCTCTGCCGTCACGCACAAGGACTACATGACGCGCCGCTACATGTGGAAGCTTGAGTATTAGTTACGCGGTTTTACCAAACCGCGTAACGGCTCGACGCTGCAAACCCACCTGAGCGGCAATCTGCCTTTCAGCTTCAGCGGCATGACCAGAAGGTCAATGCCGCTTCGCTTCAAGGCACCTTGCTCGCTCAGGTGGGTTTTCGCTGGCGTTGCCAAAGCATCGGCGTCGCCTTGGCCCAGATGCGGCACTTGGAGACGTTCGGCACTTGGGGACAGTCCTAGTCATTGGGGACAGGTTACTTTGCACCAAGTTGGCGCATATGAACCTGACCCCTTTGCACCAATGGGTTGTAGCGGTAGAGCAGATTTTTCCGCTCGCCGATTTGTGTCTTGAAAAATGTATATAACGACTATAACGTAGTGTGAAACATATTGGAAACAATACCGAGGAGGCTGCGTTGAAGAAAAGCAATCTGGGCTATGTGCTGGTGCTGATCGCCGCGCTTATGTGGGGCAGCATCGGAATCTTTGTAAACGGCATTGCGGCCATGGGCGTTTCGTCCCAGAGCATGGCGGCCTTTCGCTTGTTGGTCGGAGCGCTTATCTTGGCGCCGGTTCTGATGTTTATGGGCTGCCGTCCGGGTGAGGGGTCTACCGTGGCTCAGGGTCCGCTGGCCCTGTTCAAGGCAAGCCCTAAAGAGCTTGTTCCCTGCGCACTTGTCGGTATCGTCGGTTTGGCCGCCGCTAACACCTGCTATTACGAGTGCATGGGCGAGGTGGGCATGTCCACGGCCTCGGTGCTGCTCTACACCTCGCCGGTGTTTGGCGTCGCGCTCGGCCGCGTGCTTTATCGCGAGGACGTGACCCCTAACAAGCTCGTTGCCATTGTCTTTAACATCGTTGGCTGCGTGCTTGCGGTGACCAATGGCGACCTTTCCGGTTTTCATTTTTCGGTTTGGGGCGTCACGTCGGGCGTGATTGCGGGCTTTTGCGGTGCGTCGCTTGCGGTGTTTAGCCGGATAGCAACCAAGACGGTCCACCCGCTGGCTGTCACGTTTTGGGGCTTTGTTTTTGGCGGTGCGGTTATGGCAGCTATCGCGGCTCCGTGGCCGGATGTCGCCGCGGCAATGTCGCCACAGCTGCTGCTGCTGTTCCTTGGCTTTGGGCTCATCCCCACAGCCGTGGCTTACATCTTATATATGCAGGGTCTGTCCATGGGGCTCGAGACATCGAAAGTTCCCGTCGTAATGTCATTCGAGACGGTCGTCACCGTACTGCTGGGCATTGGTGTCTACGCCGAGCCCGCCGGCGCGATCAAAGTCCTGGGCATCGTGCTGGTGCTCGCGTCCATCCTGATCATGAACACCGACTTCTCCAAGCTGCGCAACAGTGTGTTTGTCGGTCATGTCATTGAGAGCATGACCTTTAAGCCCAACGCGTGGTGGACCGAAAAATCTCAGGACATGGATCTGTTTAAGGAGCGCACCGGCATCGCGCTGGAACCCACCGTGCAGGAAAGCCCCTGGTACTTCGTGCGATAGAGGATTGCGCACAGGGTCTGACCTGGGGTTATCCAGCTAGCGCCGGCCTACCCAGCCCAACGTTTCAAGTACGTTAAACCCGTCAACGGTCGATTTTCACCCGCGAACGGTCTTTATACTAATTAGCAATATAAGCAACGTATAAGACGTTATAATGACCATAACGAAAAGGAGGAGGCAAGATGAATCAGATCATTCTCGCATCTCATGGCGGCCTGGCCGCAGGCGCCAAAGACACGCTCGAGATGGTTCTCGGCGACGTGTCGAACGTCCACGTCGTGTCGCTTGCTCGTGACGACAAGGAGCCCATCACCAATAAGGTGGACGCCATGATCGCCACGTTCAACGCAGACGACACCGTCTATGTGCTGACCGATATGCTCGGCAGCTCGGTCAACAACAGCATGGTCGAGCTTTCCAAGAACGGCACGAAGTTCACGGTTGTCAGCGGTTTCAACATCCCGCTGGCGCTCACGCTCGCTATGAGCCCCGTCCCCGTCAAGGGTGCCGAGCTCGCAGCCCTCATCAACGAGGCCCGCACCGGTCTGACCAACCCCAACGCACCGGTCGAGGCCGCCGCGGCTCCCGCCAAGAAGGCCAAGGCGTCCCGTCACAGCTCCGGTCCCGCCAAGATTGTCCTCGCACGTCTTGACTACCGTCTGCTGCACGGCCAGGTCGTCTTTACCTGGACCACCAAGGTTCAGGCCGAGCGCATCATCGTCGTCGACAACGCTGCCGCCAACGATGACATCAAGAAGGGCGCTCTTAAGCTGGCCAAGCCCCAGGGCGTGCGTCTGAACGTCTTCACCGTCGAGCGTGCCCTCGCCAAGATGGACAAGCTCAACACCCTCGGCGAGCGCGTCATGTTCGTCTTTGGCAACACCGCCGAGATGCTGCAGTTCTGCCAGGGCTACAAGCTCGACGCCATCAACCTGGGCGCCACCGCCAACCACGACGGTGCCGATCAGGTCGGAGGCAAGGACAGCTCCGTCTTCCTCGACGCCACCCAGAAGGCCGACGTCAACCAGCTGCTCGACATGGGCATCAAGCTCTATGTTCAGCAGACCCCTACGTATCAGAGCGTCGACATCGACGCCAAGCTGTAATCAACCAGGCTTTTGCCTGACTGAAAGGAGAAGGGTATGAATACGTTCATCAGTGCGGTGCTCGTCGGCCTCGTCGGCGTGTTCTGCATGTGGGACTCCCGCCTGCTCGGTCGTCTTAACTTCGAGCAGCCCCTCGTTGGCGCTACGCTCGTCGGTCTGCTGCTGGGCGATGTGCCCACCGGCCTTGCCGTCGGTGCCGCCGTCGAGCTCGTGTCCATGGGCCTGGTGCAGGTCGGCGCCGCCGTTCCGCCCGATATGGTCCTGGGCGGCATCGTGGCCGCTGCCTTCGCATGCCTGACCGATGCTTCCGCCGAGACCGCCATGACGATCGCCATCCCGGTCGCCGTCCTGGGTCAGCTCCTCGGCATCGTGTTCCGTTCCATCATCGCCGCCCTCACCCATGTGGCCGATAGCGCGATCGATAACGGAAAGTTCAAGACCGCCTACCGTATGCACATCTGCGCTGGCTCCGGTCTGTACGCCGTCATGTACTTCCTGCCGATCTTCCTCGCCGTCTTTGTTGGCACCGACCTGGTTCAGGCCATCGTCAACATGGTTCCCGAGTGGCTGTCCACTGGTCTGAACGTTTCGACCAAGATCATGACCGCCTACGGCTTGGCCCTGCTGCTCACCATGATGATCAAGAAGGGTATGACTCCGTTCCTGTTCATCGGTTTCCTGCTCGCCGCTTACCTCAACCTGTCCGTCATCGCGGTCGCTCTGATCGGTGTGTGCCTGGCTGTCGTCTTCATGGGCTTCAAGTTCAACGGTTCCCATGCAGCCGCCGGTGTCGATTCCGACTACGATCCGCTCGAAGACGACGAAGACTAAGGAGGAACACACTATGGCAACCGCAACCAAGGACGTGTCCCTGAACAAGAAGGTCAGCCAGTTCTTCTGGCGCTCCTGGGCCATCCAGGCCTCTTGGAACTACGAGCGTCAGATGAACATGGGCTTCCTCTACGGCATGGTTCCCACGCTCGATCGCCTCTATCCGGATGAGTCCGACCCCAAGCAGCTCGCTGCTAAGAAAGAGGCTTACCACCGTCACATGGCGTTCTACAACTGCACCCCGCAGACGAGCGCTTTCATCCTGGGCCTCGCCGCCTCCATGGAGGAGGAGTACGCCAAGGATCCCGAGAACTTCGATCCCGATTCGATCAACGCGGTCAAGACCTCCCTCATGGGTCCGCTTTCCGGCATCGGTGACTCCTTCTTCCAGGGCACCATCCGCGTTATCGCCTTTGGCCTGGGCGTTCAGCTGGCTCAGCAGGGCTCCATCATGGGCCCGATCCTGGCCATGCTCATCTCCATCGTCCCCTCTGTGCTGATCACTTGGTTCGCAGCCAAGATGGGCTATCAGGGCGGCCACGAGTACCTGAGCAAGCTTCAGGGCGGCGACCTCATGGAGAAGCTCATGTATGTCTGCGGCATCGTGGGTCTTATGTCCGTGGGCGGCATGATCGCCACGCTGATCGGCGCCACCACCCCGCTGCAGTTCGCTGAGGGCACCGTCGTTATCCAGGACATCCTGGATGGCATGATGCCTCAGATGATCTCCCTCGGCCTCACCGGCCTTATGTACTGGCTCATCAAGAAGAACGTCAACACCGGTTGGCTTCTCGTGATCGCCATCGTGGGCGGCATCGCCCTCTCCGCGGCCGGCATCCTGGCCTAGTCGCAACCAAGCGTCTAACCGCTTTCCCCGGGGAGCCTGCCTGACATCCCATACCCCAGGCAGGCTTCCATCCCTAAATGTGTCAAAGGGACAGTTCCTTTGTCACATCCTCAACGGGCCGGCGACTCGGTCCAAACCACGGTAACCCTGCGAGCGCTCGGCAATGTGGCGCCGCAAAAATCGAAAGGAATGTGTCAGATGTACGAGATCGACCTTAACCTCCCTAAGCAGATCGTCGCTGACGTCCTGTCCAACCACGAGATCCACAGCGTCGCCTTCGTCGGCTGCGGTGCTTCCATGTCCGACCTTTACCCCGCCAAGTACTTCCTGGCCAACAACACGGACAAGCTGAACGTTCAGATCTTCACCGCTAACGAGTTCAACTACGACACGCCTTCCTGGGTCAACGAGCACACCTTCGTGATTACCTGCTCCCTCGGTGGCTCCACGCCCGAGACCGTCGAGGCCAACAAGACCGCCAAGAAGCACAACTGCCCGGTCGTCTCCCTCACCAACAAGGCTGGCTCCGCCCTGACCGTCGACGCTGACTACGTCATCGTTCACGGCTTCCACGCCAACTTCGCTGCCAAGTGCGAGAAGCCCGGCTACGCCATCGCTCTTGCTGTCGAGATCCTTCAGCAGACCGAGGGCTATGACCACTACGAGGACATGATCACCGGCCTCACCAACGTCTTCGAGCTCTGCGAGAACGCCGCTCAGCACTGCAAGAAGCTCGCCAAGAAGTTCGCCGAGGACTTCAAGGACGACAAGATGATCTACTTCATGGCTTCCGGTGCCTCCGAGAAGATGGCTTATTCTCACGCCGCCTTCCTGTTCACCGAGATGCAGTGGATCGACGCCGCCGCCTACAACACCGGCGAGTACTTCCACGGCCCGTTCGAGGTTTCCACCGAGGGTAAGCCCTACGTCTTCTTCATGTCCGATGGCGCTACCCGTCCGATGGACGCCCGCGCCCTCACCTTCCTTGAGCGCATGGGCGCCAAGGTCGCTCTGATCGACTCCAAGGACTACGGCCTGGCTGACGCCGTGCCCGCGAGCGTCGTCACCTACTTCAACCCGCTGCTGCACCTCGCCGTTATGCGCGAGTACGGCAACCAGATCGCCGAGGCCCGTCAGCACCCGCTGACCATGCGTCGCTACATGTGGAAGCTTTCCTACTAATCACAAGTAAGTAGACCTTACGGGTTGATTGAGAGGGGATGGGGTTTGCGCCCCGTCCCCTTTTTTGCTTTGGGGAGGGCGTGTCCGTTGCGTCACAAGACCCCAGATAAAACCTACCAAAATAAACCTGTTCCTTTTTGGCAGGTGGGAGGAGATGCGTATGATCAAGGCAGTGCTGTTTGATATGGACGGCGTGCTGGCCGATACCGAGTGGTTCTACAACCGTCGTCGCGTGGCATTTATGGAAGAGAAGGGCTTCCACTTTGACGAGATCCCCGATCTTTCGGGGTCTAACGAGCCCGCCATTTGGAAGGCGCTGGTGCCCGACGATATTGAGCTGCGCGAGCGCCTGCGCGTGGAGTACAAGCAGGTCTACAGCCCGGACCACCCCGTTCCGTATGCCGAGCTGCTCAACGAGCAGACGGAGCCGGTGATGCGCAAGCTGCACGAGCGCGGCGTGAAGTGTGCCATCGCGAGCTCGTCCTATCGCGAGTTGATTGACGAGCTGGTGGAGATCGCTGACATTGCCGATGTGCTGGATTACACCATCAGCGGTCACGAGTGCAGTGCGTTTAAGCCCGACCCCGAGATCTACCTGCGTGCCATGGAGGCGCTGGGTGTAGAGCCTGCCGAGTGCCTGGTTATCGAGGACTCGCCTTTGGGCATCGAGGCCGGCAAGCGCTCCGGCGCCCGCGTCCTGGCACTGCGTCCGCACGAGGGCGTCAACCTCGATCAATCGCGAGCCGATGCCGTTATCGATAATCTGACCGACATTTTGGCCGCTTTGTAGTGTCAATCCGCCGCGAGAAGCACTGGTTCAAACGTTTTTTGCGGTGGACTGGCTCGATTTGGTTTCGATTTTGATCCGTTTGGCTTCGATTCGGGCTAAGTGAGTAGACTTTTTGGCGCAGGCCGAGCACAATGCATATCTTCCTTTGTAAAACCGCAGGTCACAGGGGTGGCGGTTTTGGGTGTGCTCGGCAGATCGTAAAAAGTCTACTCACTTGGAATTTTGCCCTTTGGTCGTGGGGGTTGCTGGTCCCGTTTTGGTTGTCGAGGGAGGTTGAATTGAAGCGCCCCCGCACGCTCCATGCTACAATCGCGGGCATGCCCCACAACCACATCTGCCTTCGAAAGGAGCCTGCGTGGCGAACGCCATCGATCAGCTCACGGACCGAGTGCTCGTACTCGGCCGCCTCACCATCGTTCGCCGCGCTATTACTGCCGTGGCGGTCACGATTTCCGCCGTTCTCCAGACATTCCTGATCCAGGCGTTCATTCAGCCCGCCGACTTGCTTCCGAGCGGCCTCACCGGCGTTGCGGTCCTGCTCGATCGCGTTACCTCGCTGGGCGGCGTTCACATCGACATCTCGCTCGGTATGCTCGCGCTCAACATCCCCGTGGCGCTCCTATGCTGGAGCGGCATCAGCAAGCGCTTCGTCATCTTCTCGATGATGCAGGTCGTGCTCTCGTCGCTGTTCCTCAACGTCTTTCACTTCGCTCCATTTTTGGGCGACAAGATCATGCTCATCATTTTTGGCGGCGTGGTCTCGGGTCTGGGCGCTGCCATCGCACTTAAATCCGGCGCATCCACCGGCGGCACCGACTTTATCGCGCTGTGGGTTTCCAACCACACGGGCAAGACCATCTGGGGCGTCATCTTTGGTTTCAACTGCTTTATCCTGGCGATCTTTGGCTTTATGTTTGGCTGGGACAAGGCGGCGTATTCCATCGTGTTCCAGTTTATTTCGACCAAGACCATCGACAGTTTCTATCGTCGCTACGATCGCGTGACGCTGCAGATCACGACGCGTAAGGCAGACGAGGTCATGACTGCCTACGTAAACCATTTTCAGCACGGCATTAGCTGCGCCGAGGTCGTCGGCGGATATAGCCGCGAAAAGATGTACCTGCTGAACACCGTTGTCTCGACCTACGAGAGTCAGGACATTATCAAGCTGGTGTGCGACGTTGATCCCGGCGCCGTGATCAACGTGTTCCACACGCTCAACTTTGTGGGCGGCTGGTGGGGTGGTCATGTCGACGAGCCCATGCCCACGGCCGTTCCCGATCCCGACAAGCCCGCACGCATGGCCAGCAGGCAGGCGCGCCTCAGCGAACAGGACAGCCTGCAGCAGGACGACGGCAAGTAGGGTATTGGCATTTTGCCGGTCCTGCGCAACCCATCCGAACGAGCCCCCCGAAAGCCCCGTTGCTTTCGAGAGGCTCTCGTTTGCCCAGATAAAACCTACCAAAATGAAGCTGTCGCTTTTTGGTAGGGAGGGTGTATCGTTTTATCATTATGAGGTAACATAAAACTAGACGTTATATACGTATTAGAAATTTAGCTATTTTGATAAGAGTGAT
The DNA here is from genome assembly GCF_003457875.1 of Collinsella sp. AF28-5AC. NCBI lineage: Bacteria > Bacillati > Actinomycetota > Coriobacteriia > Coriobacteriales > Coriobacteriaceae > Collinsella > Collinsella sp. AF28-5AC. Next base: position 37,192 of record NZ_QRTA01000018.1, read on the forward strand.
CAGATATGCCTGCGCCCAAAAATGCACCGCTTTACCAGCAGATTTATGACGAAATCAAGGATGCGATCGAGAAAGGTGTTTATGCACCCAAGGAGCGTATTCCGTCCGAGCTTGAACTAGCCGAGCAGTACGAGGTGAGCCGTATTACGGTGCGCCGCGCTGTCGAGGAGCTGTGCTCCGATGGTTACCTGGTTAAGCAGCAGGGCCGCGGCACCTTTGTCTCCACGCCGCACATCAACCGCCAGTTTCACGCCTCGACGCTGCAGACGTTTACCGCGCTGTGTGCCGGCAACGGCATGAAGGCCGGTGCGCACGTGATCGATCGCCAGATCGTTCCGGCGCGCCAAAACGAGATGGAGTTCTTTGGCCTGCAGAAGGATGCGCTGCTGCTGCATATCAAGCGCGTGCGTACGGCCGACGGCGAGCCCATCTTTGAGGAGAACATCTTTGTGCCGTTTGATGCCTACCGCGAGCTGTTGACGGCCGATCTTGAGGACAAGTCGATTTTTGCCGAGGTCGAGCGTGTTGGCGGAATCCCGATTGTCTCGGTTGGCTACCGTACGGTCGAGGCCGTTCGAGCTAACGCCGAGCAGGCGGTCGAGCTGGGCATTGCTCCGCACGATCCGCTGCTCAATCTGCGTGCCGGCTTTACCGGCCCCAATGGCGAGCCGGTCCTGATGGGTAAGCAGTACTACGTGGGATCGCGCTACGTTATGGTCATGTAAGTTACGCGGTTTTACCAAACCGCGTAACGGCTCGACGCTGCAAGCCCGCCAGAGCGGCAATCTGCCTTTCAACTTCGGCGGCATGACCAGAAGGTCAATGCCGTCTCGTTTCAAGGCACCTTGCTCGCTCTGGCGGGCTTTCGCTCATATGACCCAATCCGCTGTCAAGAGCCACAATGGCCCCGCCGACC